>JAXDBC010000077.1:0-5911 GCA_034679225.1 Bacteroidales bacterium
AACTCCCGGATACGGACAGAACAGTTATCTGCAGACCGATGAAAAAACTCATTCTACGGAAGCCATTATTTCGGCGAATGGAAATAAAATCACAGAGCTTATCCTGGAGGATGATCCGGCAGATCACAGGGGCATTCTTTCGTGGATGAACCAGGAGCCGGGATGGGCCTGGGGCAGCCGCGACAGGAGCAAGAGATGGCTGCTTGATGAAGCCGGATCGTATGGTTACCTCGTGAAAGTTCCCCTTGGCGCAGAGGATATCAAAACGGCAGCCGAGAAAGGGAAACTTGTCATCAGGATACAGGTAAATGAAGTTGGTTCCTCCAGGGGCGGACTTTCTGTATACGGAAAGGAATCGGGACGTTTTCTGCTCGATCCCTGCATAATAATTAAACCCGGGAAGTGATTCCCGGGTTTAACTAAAGCACGTAAGTAATTATTCCTGATCAGATTACATCAGGATATTCCGCGCGTACTGCACGCATGTTTTGGTTTCCTTTACGGCATTCGACCAGGGTTTGACATCGTATTCGAGCTCAATGTCTACATAGATGGGCCACTGGTTTTTCTTCAGCAGCAGAAGTACATCTTCTATCGGGACTTCACCCTGTCCCCATACCTGGTTGGTATTCGGCGGATCGGTGTTGGGTCCGGTCTTGTCCTTGATATGAATGCTGAAGATGCGGTCTTTATATTTCTCTATGATGTTGTTCGGGTGGATTCCTGTTGAACCGAAGAAATGACCTGCATCGAAGTTCATCATCACGGCCGGTGAAACAGCCAGGAAGGGATCGTAGCTGAATCCTTCGGTCGCGAACTGCATGTGGTTGTGGAAGATGGCGTACATTCCATGTTTCTCGGCTATCGGACCAAGTTTGTTGACTGCTTCCTCACCGATTTCCTCGCATACACCCTTGGCTCCCATAGCCTTGGCTACCTTGAACGCATAGTCAATTTCCTCATCCGACCAGCGCGAAGGTGAGAACTTCACTATATGAACGCCGATTCCGGCATCGTCGAATAGCTTTTTGGCTTCGGCCACCTTTGCCATATCGATGTTGATCCTGAAGTTTTTAACGTCTTCATTGTATTTGGCAATTGCTGCCTGCTGTTCTTCTGTAAGCGGGGCGCGCTGGGGTGGTCCGCCCGGTGCAGGTCTTTGAGCCTGTGCCGGAGCCGGCCCTGCAGGTCTGGCTCCCGCGGGAGGAGGAGGAGGGGGAGGAGGTGCCTGGCGCTGACCGCCGCCACCGCCGCCGAACATCGATCTCATGGGATTTTCGGGTATCCCGAGATACTGCTCAAGATCGGTGCTCATCAGCTCGATCGAATTGATACCGGATTCCTTGCAGTACTTGATGATGTTTTCAATTCCGGAAGGCATACTCCGCCAGCTGTAGGTAATTGCACCTATCTGGACACCTCCGAAATTTGAATTCGGTTTGTCGGATAATGCAGGAACTTCTTCGGCAGCAGGCTTTGTCTTGCAGCCATACGAGGCCGGTATCACGGCAAGCGCAGCTGCAGCGGCTGATGTGCCGAGAAACCTTCTTCTTGAAATGCCATTCTTCATTTCACTTTTGTTTTTCATATACTATCAGGTTAAGGATTGATTTATCAAGACATAAAAATATATAAAAGTCATTAACCATTGAAGTTATTTGTGTTAATAAAAATAAAAATCGGATGACTTGTTGCGGAATTTAAATATTTGAGCTAAATAGAGGCGGGTAAACCTGAATCGGAATAATATTATCTGACATCTTAATACTATCTGACTATGAAACTGAAAACCAGCATTGTACTCGGTCTTATGATGTTTCTTCAATATTATGTCTGGGGTTCATGGTATGTCACCATGGGTACCTTCATGACAAATATTCTGGGTTCGACCGGCATTCAGATCGGCGCAGCCTACAGCGCTCTTGCCATTGCAACCATGATTTCACCATTCTTCGTGGGGATGATTGCCGACAGGTATTTTGCTGCCCAGCGTGTGATGGGCATCCTGCACGTGGTAGGAGGAGTGCTGCTGTTCATGGCATCAAGGGTAACTGAAAATGGTCCTTTTTACTGGATCATCATGCTTTATTCCCTTGCTTACATGCCCACGATAGCGCTGTCGAACAGTGTGGCTTTCAGGCAGATGAGCGATCCGGGAAAACAGTTCCCGGTAATCCGCGTTTTCGGTACAATCGGATGGGTCATTTCAGGTTTCATGATAGCATTACTCGGGATCGAGCAAACACCTGGAACATTCTACATGGCTGCCGTGGTATCGGTCGGTCTGGGCCTGTTCAGCTTTTTTCTTCCCGACACACCACCTCAGGCCAGTACTCCTTCGACGGCAAAATCGCTCATGGGGGTTGATGCTTTTGTTCTGTTCAGGGATCGTCCATACCTTATATTCTTTATAGCGGCAATTTTCGTATGCATACCGCTTTCCTTCTATTTTGGCTTCGCGAACCTTTTTCTCAACCAGGCCGGGATGGAAAATGCAGCCGGCAAGATGGTGATGGGTCAGATTTCCGAAGCCCTGTTTATCCTCGCGATCCCACTGCTTTTCAACAGGATAGGAGTGAAGAAAATGCTGCTTATCGGGATGACAGCCTGGATACTCAGGTATATATGCTTCGCCTTTGGTAACATGGACACGGGCGCCTGGATGCTTTATACGGGTATAATACTTCACGGGGTGTGCTATGATTTCTTCTTCGTAACAGGATACATGTATACCGAGAAGAAATCGAATGAAAGGATAAAGAATGCCGCCCAGGGTCTGTTTACATTTGTAACTTACGGTCTTGGTATGTTCATAGGCACCTGGGTTTCGGGATTCGTTACCACGTATTACACTGTTGAAGGTGTTTACCAGTGGAGGAGCATCTGGATGATCCCGGCATACATTGCCGTGGCGGTTCTGATCTGCTTCATCTTCTTCTTCAAGGAAAAAAGGACTATTGAAGTTGCCAGATGACCATAAGAAACCATCTGTACAACTCACGGTATCATAAGTATCGTTTAACTATATAATAGAAAACTGCCGGATATGATAGTGACCTGTGTTCATGTTAATGTAAAACCGGAATCGCTTGATGATTTCATTAAGGCAACCATCCTTAACCACGAAGGTACGGTGAAGGAACCCGGAAATCTCAGGTTTGATGTGCTCAGGAATGCAGTTGAACCTAACCGTTTCATGATCTACGAGGTTTTTGAATCGGAGGAAGCGGTGGCATTTCATAAAATCACCGGGCATTACCTGGCATGGAGGGATGCCGTTAAGGATATGATGGCTGAAACGCGCTATGGTGTCAGGTATGATGTCATAGAACCACGGGAGAAATCCGCATGGTAAGACCTTTCAATTTCACACGCCTGCCTGAGATCTGTTTCGGCGAGGGGAAGTTGAGTCTTCTCCCCGGGCTGTTGGTCAGGTTCGGGAAGAGGATAATCCTGGTAACAGGAAAGAGATCCTTCATGGAGTCTGATGCTGCAGGACAATTGCTGGATTCACTCAGAAACAGCGGCATTAGCTTTATCAGGATAGAAATATCCGGGGAACCCTCTCCCGAAGATATTGATTCTGCTGTCAGGCTTGCCTCTGGCGGTGATTATAAGGCTGTGCTTGCCATAGGCGGTGGAAGTGTCATGGATGCAGGCAAGGCTATCTCGGCAATGTATGGATTAAGTGAAACTGTGTCGGACTTTCTTGAAGGAGTCGGGACCAGGCGGCATCCGGGATCAAAGCTTCCCTTTATAGCTGTACCGACTACTTCCGGAACCGGCAGTGAAGCCACAAGCAATGCAGTGATCAGCAGAGTCGGCAGGGATGGTTTCAAGAAATCTCTCCGTCATCAGGCTTTTGTACCGGATATTGCCCTCGTTGATCCTGTGCTTACAAAAAGCTGTTCTCCTGAGGTTACTGCGGCAAGCGGCATGGACTGCTTCACTCAGCTTACTGAAGCCTTTCTTTCCGACCGGGCAAATGAGTTTACAGATGCTCTTGCCGTCGAAGGGCTCAAAGCTATAAGCACTTCTCTTGTAAGGGTATATCGCGACGGCTCCGACATATCCGCGCGAAGCGGGATGTCATTTGCCGCCCTTGTTTCCGGCATATGCCTGGCAAACGCTGGGCTCGGAGTGGTACACGGCTTTGCCTCAGCAATTGGAGGAATGCTCGATATTCCGCATGGAGTAGTCTGTGGAACGCTTATGGCGCCGGCTAACAGGATTATAATAAGAGAACTCCGATCGGGCAGGGGAAGAACCGAAGTTCTGACAAAATATGCCCTGCTCGGCAAACTGTTCACCGGCACGGAAAGAAAAACCAACGATTACTATATCGACGGATTTGTAGATTTCCTGTATTCCGTCAGCGAAGAACTCAAGCTGCCGCGTCTGAGCCCTTACGGTCTGGAACGGCAGTTGTTTGGTGAGATCTGCAGGAATACCGGTCAGAAAAACAATCCGGTTATATTTGATGACACTGAACTTGAAGAGATACTGACAGAAAGACTTTGACAAACGATCGTGTTACGGATTCAATGACCCGGGCAGAGCTGAGGTTTATTGCCGATGTCCATCCTGGCCGGATGATAAAGATATCCGCGCATGTGTGGTTTTGACACACTTTTCAGGAAAGCCAGTAACCAGTAATCTAATTCCATATACCATCCAATATTAACAAAACCATATCACCATGAAACTAACTTTCCTTTCAGTAATCGCCGCCGCCGTACTGATGATAATAACTCCGGCTACCGCGTCAGCACAGCTTCCGATAGAGACGGAAGCCCAGAAAACTCAGAGAATGAAGTGGTGGACCGAAGCACGGTTCGGCATGTTCATTCACTGGGGTTTATATGCCCTTCCTGCCCGCCACGAGTGGGTCAAGAACCGTGAAAGGATCACAACCGAAGACTACCAGAAGTATTTCGAGGCCTTTGACCCTGATCTTTATAACCCGAAGGAATGGGCAAGGATGGCCAGGGAAGCCGGTATGAAGTATGTTGTCCTTACTTCAAAGCATCATGAGGGCTTCTGTTTGTGGGATACCAGGTACACTGACTATAAGTCGACAAACACCCCGTTCGGTAGGGACATAATCCGGGAATTCGTCGACGCGTTCAGGGCTGAAGGACTGAAGGTCGGGTTCTATTATTCCCTTCTTGACTGGCATCATCCCGATTTTACCATCGACAGCCGGCATCCTCAGCGCCAGGAGAATGATGCAGATTACGAACGGCTTAACAAGGGGAAGGATATGAACAGGTACAGGGAGTACATGAAGAACCAGGTGAGGGAACTTCTTACCAATTACGGAGAGATAAGCATCATGTGGTTCGATTATTCATATCCCGGCAAGAATGGCAAGGGCCGTCAGGACTGGGATTCCGGGAACCTGGTGAAGCTTGCACGATCGCTTCAGCCAGGCATCATTGTCAACGACCGTCTCGATCTGAAGGATGTTGAAGGAGGCTGGGATTTTACCACTCCTGAACAGCGCAAGGTCACGAAATGGCCTGAGGAGAATGGAAAAAGAGTTGCCTGGGAGACATGCCAGACCTTTTCAGGATCGTGGGGATATTACCGTGATGAAACCACGTGGAAGAGTCCTGCCCAGCTTATAGAGCTTCTTTCCGAATCGGTGAGCAAGGGGGGCAACCTGCTGCTTAATGTCGGACCGACGGCCAGGGGTGCTTTCGACTACCGTGCCATGGAGAGACTTGAGGCGATGGGAGAGTGGATGAAATATAACAACCGCTCAGTATACAAATGCACTGAAGCTCCTTCAGATATAGTCGCTCCTCCGAATACCCTGCTGACATATAATCCGGAAACAAAAAGACTTTATGTCCACTTGCTGACCTATCCGATGGGATCGCTCAGGATGGAGAACATGGCAGGAAAG
>JAXDBC010000078.1:0-13633 GCA_034679225.1 Bacteroidales bacterium
CACATAATATTTTGCAGGTGCGGCGGCGAAAGGATTGATGGCGCCTTGCTCAGGGATGTTGATGAATACCTCGGAAGCGTTCCGGCAAAAGTGACCAGGTTGTCGGATCTTTGCGGTATTGCAGCGATAAGTAAGGATGAACTGAAGGGATTGTTTACCGAGTGTACCAGATATATGGTTATAGGATGCCACCGCCGGAGCATGGACATTCTTTTCAGGAAATCATATGGCGGGGCCAGTCCCCTGCCTGAGTTTATTCATATTGATCTTATTGATTCCTCCTTCAAGGTTGTTGCCGGTAAAATTGACGAGTTTCTTGCTGATTTCTCTGAAAAACATAACCTGGTCGAAATTGCTGAAGGATCAGGATGGCCTTCGTGGTATCCTCTTATAGATTATTCACGCTGTACTTCGTGCGGTCAGTGTGCCGATTTCTGCCTCTTCGGGGTTTATAGTAAGGAAGAAGGCCGTATTCTTGTGACTGATCCTGAAGCTTGCAAGAATAACTGTCCGGCATGTGCCAGGATTTGTCCTGTCACGGCTATCATTTTCCCTAAATACAGGCATGGTGGAGCAATAGGCGGTTCGGATATGATTGACGAAAAGGCAGAACATCAGAGACAGGCACAGGATATTGAGGAATTCCTGGGGGACGATATATACCAGGCCCTTCAGCGCAGGAAGTTAAAGAGGCAGTCGATAATACGGGATGAGGCGATGAAAAAAGCACTTTTGGAAAGAGACAAAGCGCGTGGCGGATCTCCAATTAATTAAAAATCATCAATGTCGATATATAGAAATTTCATACAAGCGGACAGAAGGTGCAGGCGTAAGTTCCTGATAAACATGGGATGGAAAGGCTTTCTGGGTTTCCGCAAATTCCGGCGGAGAATAAAAAAAGGATCGCTGTTTCCGGCTTTCCAGTTCATTTCAGTCACAAACGACTGTAATCTCAAATGTCAGGGATGCTGGGTCACAGCTTCCGGAATACCCGACTATATGCCGCCTGAAATGATCAATTCAATTATTGAAGCAGGTAAAAGACAGGGATCATATTTTAATGGTATACTGGGTGGGGAACCTCTTATGCATCCAGAACTGATGAATATATTCAGGGCTCACCCCGATTGCTATTTCCAGCTCTTCACCAACGGCACCATGCTCACACCTAAGGTTGCCGCCGAACTGAGAAGCCTTGGAAACGTTACTCCCCTTATTAGTTTTGAAGGAGATGAAGCGGTTGCCGACACCCGAAGGGGAGGTCACAACATTTACAACAGGACCATGGATGCCATTCGTAACTCTATTTCGGAAAAGCTTATAACCGGTGTGGCGATAAGTGTCTGCAAATCGAACATAGATATGGCCCTGTCGGATGAATTTGTAAACAAACTTCACGATATGGGAGTCCTGTACCTGTGGTATTACATCTACAGACCGGCCGGAACCATGCCTAACTACGAGCTTGCCCTGGATCAGGACGAGATTTACAGGCTGAGAAAATTCATAGTTGAAGGAAGAGACAGATTTCCGATTGTCCTTATCGATGCTTACTGGAGTGCTGAAGGCAAGCCATTTTGCCCGGCAGCCGACGGACTTAGCCATCATATTAATCCTGCAGGATATATTGAACCCTGTCCTGTGCTTCAGATCTCAGCGGACAAAATCAATCCGGACTCTGCGAAATCTCCTTACGACGGATCTGTGTTCCTCAGGGATTTCAGAGATCAGATTCACTCAAAGACAAAGGGCTGCGTGTTGATGGAGGATCCGGCATGGGTTAAGGAATTCAGCATAAAGCATAATGCCTTGAATACTTCAAACAGGCCGGATTATCTGGATGCTCTTGAAACGGCGCCCCGGACTCCAAGTCACGGATCATGTCCTGTGATCCGTGAACGGAATTTCCTTTACAGGTTTGCCAAGCGGACTGCATTTTTTGGAATGGGCGCTTATGGATAATACTAATCAAAATATTGCCGTGATCGGACAGGAAACTGTCATGCCCCTTGTGGTTCCGCCGGATGAAAGTCTGCGTAAGGATATCCGTCAAAAAACCGGACAATTCTTTTCCGGCAGGAAAATATTGCCGCCTGTTTCATATAATCAGCTTGAAGCTTATGCCGATACCCTGATATCGGAAAACCACTGGGACAGAGACTATAAGGCTTTTGTTATGGTATGCGGAGGTAACGCGGCATGGAAGCCCGTTATAGGCTCGGTACCCTTTCACCGCCGTATGCTGCTGCTTCCGATGTGCCTTAGAAACAGTAAACTATGTACCGGGGTGGAAGATGAGCTTGGCCTTTTGTGCAGTGAATGCGGGAACTGCAATATATGCTGTTTTCTGAAGGAAGCCGAGGAACTTGGATACATTACAATGGTGGCCGAGGGTACAACAATTGCCACCCGCCTGGTCGAAAGCGGTAAGGTTGATGCTGTTGTCGGTGTGGGATGTATGGATGTGCTTAGAAAAATGTTCAATTCGGTGACGAAGTATTCCATCCCTTCAACAGGGATTCCCCTTTTAACCTGCGGATGCAAGGACACTACAGCTGATGCTGAATGGGTGAGTGAGGAGATAAATTACATAGACAGGGATTCGTCTTTCAGCTTGTTGAATATAAATTTACTGAAAGAGAAAACCTCTGCCCTTTTCAACGAAGCAAGAATTGACGCCATCCTCGGTGCTTCAGATTCCGCTACAGGCAGGATGGTAAAAGAGATGCTTATGGCCGGAGGAAAAAGGATACGCCCCCTGCTTACCGTACTTGCCTGTGAAACCTTCGGCAATGACCCTGATCAGGATATTATGGCTCATCTTGCAATGTCCGTAGAGTGTTTTCACAAAGCCTCGCTTATACATGATGATATTGAAGACAATGACTCATTCAGATACGGAAAGGAGACTATTCATACCCGCTACGGAATACCAGTTGCAATCAACCTTGGAGATCTGCTTATCGGTGAGGGATACAGGCTGCTGGCAGAATCGGGGCTGCCTCCCGATCGTGTTGCCTTGTGCCTGAAAGCAGTTTCTAAGGGTCACAGGGCAATGTCGCTCGGTCAGGGTGAGGAACTTATGGCCCGCCGCGAAGAAAGGATATTGTCGGTGGATGAAATAATTGAGGTTTTCAGGAACAAAACCTCTGCAGCATTCAAGGTCTCACTTCAGGTGGGAGCCTTTGCATCAGGCGCTGACAATGAGACACTGAAACTGCTTGAACTTTTCAGCGATCTCATCGGGATTGCCTACCAGATGAAGGATGACCTTGAGGATTTCAGGGATGAAAATGCTTCTTCCTCCTTTGATGGTCAGTCAATACTTGTTTCAATGCTTTCCGGGCAGGCCGGAGCCGACGATCTGGGTACTATAAACGAAGCCCTTAAGAATAAGATGATGAAAGACCTGCAGGTGCTGGCTGAAAAATACCGGATCAGGGAACAAATTATTGCCATGCTGGCCGGATACCTTGAAAGTACATACCGTTGTCTGGAAGATATTTCAGACCTAAGGCTGAGACTTGCACTGAATGAAATCGTGGGAAAAACTTTCGCAGACTATGTTTAGCTTTCTGGCTGCGCCCTTCATAAAAGAATTTGAAGAAAAAAGTCCTGAAAAGATACTGAAACGTTCAGTGGATATACTGGATGACACTATTGCTTCAGAATTAAAAAGTTTTATTGAAAGTTCCCAATCCTCATCTGGCGGATTTAAAGACAGGGCAGGAAATCCGGATCTCTATTACACGCTTTTCGGATGGTTTACGGCAGATGTCCTGGGAATGAAAAAGGAATGCGACCTGGTCTGGCCATATGTCAGCACTGAAATCAACAGGAAAGAACCCGAAGGCATTTATCTTCACTGCTTTGCCATTCTTTCCGCCCTCAGCGGCAGAGCAGTCGAATTTAAAAAACTCCATGGTGCAAGATTGAGAAAGTCTCCGCGAATGGACGAACAGAAACTATACGGAATGTTTCTGAGTATGCTGAGTTACTGGTATCTACGCGATTTCAGGGGGATATTCAGATTAAGAAAGAAGATGAAAACTCTTTCATTTAATGAGGCTCTCCCCTGCCCTCTCGCTGCTGCCTCACTGGTTCTTGCCGGAAGTTTCAGAGAGCCTGTTGATGGACATATTAAGCAAGTGATGAGGTTTTATGACGGAAAGGGAGGTTTCAGGGCAACCGGATTCACTCCCATGCCCGATCTTCTTTCTACAGCCGTAGCGCTTTATGCCCTTAATTTTTGCGGATACGATATGAGGGAGATAAAACCTGATTCACTCGCTTTTATTGATTCGCTTTTTATTGACGGTGGTTTCTCGGGACATCCACTCGATCCGGATCCCGATATTGAATACACCTTTTACGGACTCCTGGCACTGGGAGCCCTGAACTCTTAAATTACGGCATGGAAAAAATATGTCAAAGATACAGCGAACTGAGGGCACAGCTTATCAGTAAACGAAACCCGGAAAGATTCTGGACAGGCAGACTATCGACCAGTGCCCTGTCAACATCAGTGGCAATCGTAGCCCTGAAGCTTTCGGGCAATCCTGATGACGGCACCAGAGTAGAAACCGGGTTTTCATGGCTCTGCCGTAATATAAATTCCGACGGAGGCTATGGCGACACTCCGGAATCCCTTAGCAACCTGAGCACCACCCTCCTTTGCTACTCCGCAATTCATTTCTGCCAAAATGCAGATTCGGGAAAACATGTTCTTTCTGCAATGGATAAATGGCTTGCCGGGAAAGGTATCAGCATCGATTCGCCGGATGTTGTGCGCTCGATCCTGGATATTTATGGAAATGATTACACTTTTTCGGTTCCGATATTGTCGATGCTTACATTGTGCGGTGTCCTGCCGGCTTCATCACTCGATATGATTCCCCGCCTGCCTTTTGAGCTTACCCTTCTTCCTTCTTCCTTTTACAGATTTCTGAATCTGAGGGTTGTAAGCTATGCGCTTCCGGCGCTGATCGGGGTTGGAATATATCATCATCGCAAGAGAAGGAAAGCTTTTCCGGGAATAAGACATTTGCGGGAAAGACTTGTAAAGCCCGCCATTAAAAAGCTGGATAGCCTGTTACCGGAAAGCGGTGGTTTTCTTGAAGCCATACCATTGACTGGCTTTGTGGCAATGTGCCTCACTGAATGCGATGAAACCGCCAGCAACACCGTGGGAAAAGGTCTGGATTTCCTGCGTAACCAGCAACGGAGCGATGGAGGCTGGCCTATTGACACCGATCTGTCGACATGGGTTACAACCCTTTCAATCAAGGCTTTGGGAAATGATATCGATAATGTTCTGAGTAAAAGGGAAATTGAGAACCTGCGGAACCATCTGCTAAGGCTTCAGTATACATCAGTACATCCGTTCAACGGTGCTTCTCCGGGGGGCTGGGGCTGGACCAGCTATTCAGGTTCGGTTCCTGATGCCGACGACACTCCGGGAGCAATCCTTGCCCTGCTTATGCTTTTCTCAGGAGAAAAAGCCGAAGTGACTGCCATCGAAAATGGCTGCAGATGGCTCACAGGTCTTCAGAATTCCGACGGAGGATTTCCTACTTTCTGCCGGGGCTGGGGTAAACTGCCCTTCGACCGGAGCTGTGCAGACCTTACAGGTCATGCACTTCTTGCCCTGCTGAGATCGGTCGAGATACTTCATGATGAGATGGACAAAATACTCCTGGCTGAAATTGACAAGTCAATTTCAAAAGCAATGCTTTACCTTGAGAAGCATCAGTCAGGCGATGGATCATGGCTGCCATTATGGTTTGGCAACCAGCTTACAGACGACAAATCCAATCCTGTTTACGGAACTGCAAAGGTTTGTATTTACCTGAAAGACACACTCGGTTTTGAAGGTCCGGGAAAGAAATACTTGAACAGGATTGAAGAAATGGTAAGAAAAGCGGAGGAATTTCTTCTTGAACAACAGAATAACGACGGAAGCTGGGGCGGGAAAAAAGGAATTGAAGCTTCGATTGAAGAGACCTCCCTTGCTGTCAGTGCCCTGGCAGGAAAATCAGATGAAGAATGTGCCAGGGGAATTAACTGGCTTATGAACCGGAATCGAACCGATGCGGCCCCAATCGGTCTGTATTTTGCTATGCTCTGGTACGATGAGGAGATGTATCCGCTGATATACAGTGTAGAGGCATTTAGAAGGTTCCTGAAAAGCAAGTGATGACGTTTATACATAAAATAACGGATACTGTTTCGTGATAATGTATGGATATTTCCTTTTGAAGACGATTACCCTTATAAATTTCATTTCAAGCATGAAATTTGTGAGCAGATTATATAAAGATGAAAGGATCAATTCCTGCAAATAAACAGATTACATAATTAACTACATAATCAATTACCTACAATAACCCATAATGAGTACTCTGTTTAACAGGATTGAAGAAAAGAAACTGCCTGAGAAAATCACAACTTTCAAAATATTTGTCTTCAGTTTGGTATGCTCGGTGTTCTTTATCTATCCCAACATAGCATTTTTTTCCATGGAACGCGAGTATCTCGGGGAGTCAAAGAGCACCGTGCATCTCTTGTTCTTTATCTTCAGATACCTCTTTTTTGCAACTTTGACATGGTTGCTTATTATCGTCAATCTCAGGAAGATAAAAACACCTCATTTTGTTAAGCGTTTGCTTTGCAGTCTTGCGATTACCCTGATAGCCTATGGTATCTACATAGGTTTTTCATTGGTACTCAGCCCGAAACAGGAATGGTTTACCGGACTGCTTCTGTTCCAGTTTTTTGTGATCTTCATTTTCTCAATACTTGTCGGTTACCTCAGTTTTCTTCTTTCAGAACAGAGAAGAAAGGAACATGAAATCGAACAGCTGCGTATCGAAAATCTTGAAAGCCGCTATAATGCACTGGCAAATCAGATCAATCCTCATTTCTTCTTCAATTCTCTTAACGGACTTACGTCGTTGATAAGGAAGAAAAATGATGAGCTGACTCTGGAGTACGTGAATAAGCTGTCGGATGTTTTCCGCTATATTCTTCAGAGTGAAAGGAAGGTGATGGTTAGCCTTGAAGAAGAACTCGGTTTCCTGAAGGCTTTCATTTATATGATGGAAGTCCGTTTTGCAGGTAAGCTGGAATTTCTGTCTGAGGTAGCTGATGACAAACTCGATCTCAGAATCCCCGTTCTATCCTTGCTTCCCCTACTCGAGAATATTGTATTGCACAATACCATCGACAGTGAACACAAAATGGAGGTAAGGATATGGCTCAATGAAAGCTCGGAATTTGTGGTTTCAAATCCAATTTTCCCCAAACTGGTAGCTCCTGAAACAAACGGAACCGGCCTCAAAAACCTGGAAAGCCGGTTCTGGCTTCTTCTGAACCGTAGGATTAGGATAGTAAATGATGGCAAAACATTTGCAGTATTTCTGCCTTTAAAGTAATACGATATGAGAATTTTGATTGTGGAAGACGAAACTGCAGCATGCGAAAACCTTTGGGTTATCCTGAAGGAATTAGAACCTGAGATTAATATTGCAGGCTGTACCGAAAGTATTGCCCAGACTGTCAGATGGCTGAAAAACAACGAATTGCCTGATCTGATCCTAATGGATATCCATTTGTCCGACGGATCGGCTTTCTCGGTCTTTGACAAACTGAACATTGAAACGCCGGTTATTTTCATAACGGCTTATGATGAATATGCCATTGAGGCTTTCAGGGTTAACAGCATTGATTATCTGCTGAAACCCGTTAAGACAGACGACCTGAAAAGGGCACTTGAAAAATTCCGGAAGCTGAACAGGCAGGAAGTAGTTAGATACCTTGCACAGCTTAATCAGCTGTCGCCGAAACCAACATTCAGGGACAAGATTCTGATACCTGTGAAAGACCAGCTTCAACCCGTCGGAACAGAAGAACTGTCATGTTTTTATTCTACTGAAAAGAACACCAGGGTCTGTCTGAAAAATGGCATATGGTTCCCCTATCCCGGAACCCTTGAGCAGATAGAGTCGACACTGAATCCGGAGGAATTCATCAGGGCTAACAAGCAATTCATTGTTGCCCGCAGCAGTGTTAAAAATATAACAATCTGGTTCGACAGCCGGCTGCTTGTAACACTTGATGTGGAAACGCCGGAAAGAATTTATGTGAGTAAAAACAGGGCAGCAGGATTCAAGGCATGGATTGTACGTAACTCCTGATACCGGGCAATCCGGAGAAGACTGTATTGCATTTATCAAAAGCTGTTAAAAAACATTAAATACATGTTTGTAGAAGATCCGGACAAGAATGATATTTTAGTTGATTCCGCTAGTTTTTATATCTTGCGGCCTCATGGCTGAAATATGCCGAAAGCGGAATGGGGTACGCGGCGGCATGCGGTCTGAGCTTTGAGTCATGCATCTTGTGTCTGTGTCTTGATTTTTGAATTAAAATTTAAACTATAATGAAAAGAATTCTGATATTGGTACTTACCCTGATAGTCATCGGCGCCATTGGATACGGAGTTTTCTACCTGATTTCAAAGGATCCCAAAATGTCAGTCAATCCATCTGATACTTCCACAGTTAGTATTAAAGACAATGAAGTAATCGGCTGGAGGGAAGTTGACCGGTCTGGTGTCTCATCAGAAATAGGACTGATGAAATCCTGGCCTGATGGTGGTCCCGGACTTATCTGGTCAACAACTGAATTACCAAAGGGTAACTCCTCTCCCGTCTTCGGAAACAACACTATATATATAACAGGTTTGGAAGAGCCAAACGATGTCCTTGTTGCACTTGACCCCTCAGGGAATATAATATGGAAAACTCCTTACGGAAGGTGTTGGGAGAAATCCTACCCGGAAAGCAGATGTACACCGACAGTGGACGGAGAGAGAGTTTACGTAAGCAGCGGTTACGGAGATCTTGCATGCATAAACGGCATATCGGGGGAAATGATATGGTCGCTGAAGGCAAGCGAAGAATACGGCGGAACATATGGTCCTTGGGGCATAGCCGAATCCCCGATGGTCGATGGTGAGAAACTTTATTTTACTACCGGCGGACCGCAGACAACAACAATAGCGCTTAATAAGAATTCAGGTGAACTTATCTGGAAATCGGAAAGTGTGAATGATCCTGCTTCTTATCTTTCTCCTGTTCTGGTAGAGAAAGCCGGAACGAAAATCCTGGTAAATGTAACACCAAGATTCATCTTTGGAATTGATGTTTCCGACGGATCAATGCTGTGGAAGATAAATCACAGGGAGACTTTGGGTAAATCAGATATTAATGATACAGGTCAGATCTTGTGTGTTACTCCGGTATCTTCAGGAAATATGATTTATATGACGGGAGGATACGATCACGGTGGTTTGATGATCGATATAGGCGACGATGGCAGAATAGCTTCATTTGTCTGGAAGAATGAGATTATGGATGTGCACCATGGCGGAGTTGTTGTTGTTGACGGTTACATTTACGGATCGAACTGGATAAACAACGGTAACGGTAACTGGTGCTGTGTCGATTGGAAGACGGGCGGGCTTATGTGGGAAGAGCACTGGAACAATAAAGGATCAATAATAGCTGCCGACGGCATGCTATATATCTATGAAGAAAAAAATGGCAACGTTGGTTTGCTGCGGCCTGATCCGGCCGGCTTTGATCTTGTAAGTAGTTTTAAAATCTATGGAGGATCCGGTCCGTACTGGGCACATCCCGTTATCCATAACGGTGTGCTTTACATAAGACACGGAGAAGCTTTTTTTGCATATGACATTAAGGAAAAATAACAGACTCCTTACCGGAGTATCAGCAGTTATATTTGCCGCGGTGCTGGTCTGGTGGCTCGCCGCCGACCATTATCCGGCCGAAATGACCATGAGGGTACCGGGTATGGATAACAGACCAAAAATCGAGCCGCGGTCGGAGGAAATCATTGTTGGTGAATTCTTCGACTCGCTTGGTACTTTCGATGAAATGGTACCCGGAGAATGGCCAAGATTCAGGGGTGCCAATTTCGATAACATTGTCACGGATACCTTTGCAATGGCTGAATCGTGGGATACCACTGGTCCGCCGGTGGTATGGAAGGTAACTCTTGGTGAGGGCTATGCCGGACCGGCTGTCAAAAACGGAAGGGTTTACCTTCTTGACTACAATGAAAGAAGAAAAGCCGATATGCTGCGCTGTTTCTCCCTGAAATCGGGCACCGAACTCTGGAGGAGATGGTACAATGTGGAAATGAAGCGTAATCACGGATATTCGCGCACTATTCCCGCCGTAACCGACAAGTATGTGGTCACCATCGGACCCAGGTCACATGTAATGTGCGTTGATCCGATCACCGGCAATCTGTTCTGGACCATCGATATGGAAAAGGAATTTGGTGTTCCCGGTAGTTCAAAGGGCAAGATAACACCTGATTTCTTTTCAGGCCAGTGTCCTCTTATTGATAACGATGTTGCAATACTTGCTCCTGGTGGTAAAGCCCTGATGATCGGTGTGAATTGTGCTGACGGGAAGATTCTGTGGCGCACTCCTAACCCTGACTCACTGATGATGTCGCACGGTTCAATAATCCCGATGGTCATACATGGAAGGAAGATGTATGTTTACAATGCAGTGGGTGGAGTTGTAGGAGTTGCTGCCGATGGAAGCGATGTCGGGCGGGTGCTGTGGAAGACAAAGGAATGGAGCCCTGCCACTACCGCGGCCTCTCCGCTGTATCTGGGTAATGGAGAAATAGCAGTCTTCGGAAGTTATGGAGCAGGCGGTGGGAAAATCAGAGTTGACTTTGACGGATCAGGATACTCTGTTACCCTTATTGAAACTCATAAGGCAATGGAAGGATTGTCAAGCGACCAGCAAACTCCAATTCTTACAGCTGACTATGTCTGGTCAGTGATGCCCGAGAATGCCGGACCACTGAAAAAACAGCTTGTCTCCTATCATAAGTCTGACCTAAGGAACCTTGTCTGGAGCAGTGGGAAAGACATGAGGTTCGGAAGGGGACTCGGACCATTTATTGTAAAGGACGACAGGCTGATACTTCTTGATGATGATGCAAATCTTTACATTTTCAGGCTTGAAGGTGCAACTGCATCCATGCTTTCGCATTATGACATTCTTGATGGGATTGAAGCATGGGGACCTATGGCTATCGCCGGAAATTACCTCATTCTCAGGGATGCACGAAACTTGCTCTGTCTGAATATCGGAACAGGGATATAACATGAAAAAGGACGCAGCCGCCATATTTTCTCTCGTAATACTCCTTGCATTCATGGGCTACATGATCTATGATGCATTCAGGGCAGGCCCTGCTGTCAGCAATACGACATCAAGGCCAGGAAGGGATTATGAGGCTGATTGGGAAATTGAAAAAACTTTTGACGCTCCTTCAGGCTCGCTCTCCTCAGTTGCGGCCGGACAGGACGGAAATGTTTTTCTTGGCGGCGGATCATATGTGTCAGCTATGACTAAGGAACTTAAGGAACTCTGGTCAGTCGAAACAGAAGAAAGCATTACAGCTCTGGCAGTATCCGGCGACACCGTGTTTGCTGCAAGTCGAGAGCTTATCTACCTTATTGCACCTTCAGGAAAACTGATCGGAGAATGGGGACCCTATGAGGCTGACTGCCTGATCACCTCGGTTTGTGCTTCGCCCCGGCATGTTGTATTTGCTGATGCGGGGAACAAAAGGATATTTGTTCTGAACAAGGGTGGAGAGGTTGTGACAATGATGGGTCAGGGTAATGAAAGATTTGTGATCCCCAGTCCATTTTTTGACGTCGCTGTGTCGGGTAACCTGGTTTTCGCGACAAACACCGGATACAGGAGAATAGAAACATGGAGTATCGACGGTAGAAAGCTTTCTGAATTTGGGGAAGCCGGGACTGCTCCGGGAGCATTCTGCGGATGCTGCAACCCCGTTCACTTTGCCATTGTTCCGCAAGGTTTCCTTACTGCTGAAAAGGGGATCAACAGGATCAAGATCATCGACAAGGAAGGTAAATTCATTGCCTTTGTATCGGTGAACAATGATTTCAACCAGTCGGTTCCGCTCGATGTGGCATCAGCCGACGGTGAAACAGTTTATGCTGCCAACAGCTTTGACAATAAACTTTATGTCTTCAGAAGAAAATGACTAAGATGACACGACCGGATTTTATAGAGAAAATTGCAAGAAGCCTCCTGCTTGCCTTTCTGGCTTTTCTTGCTCTCGCGCTCGGATCAAGAACCGTCAGCGGAAAGAATTGTTCTGACTGTCCGGGCAAAGGACTCTGCACAAGTGATAATGACTGTAGTAAATTTTCAAAATGATGGAGAAGGATAATATATATAAGTCGCGAAGGGATTTTGTAAGGAAAGCCGGCAAAGTCCTTGTTGCCGTTCCGGTACTGGCACTCCCCGTTGTTCTTTCCACAAAGATAACCGCTGCAGGAACAGTATGGCAGATAGATCCTTACAAATGTAACACCTGCGGGCAATGCAAAACTCATTGCGTGCTTACCCCCTCGGCGGTAAAATGCATGCATAATTATCAGATGTGCGGTTATTGTGACCTTTGCGGAGGATATCTCCGGCAGGGTGTGAGAACCATAAGCACGGGAGCGGAGAATCAGATGTGTCCCACCGGCGCAATAACCCGAAAGTTTGTTGAGGAGCCATATTTCGAGTATACTGTCGACAAAGATCTGTGCGACGGCTGTGGAAAATGTGTCAAGGGATGCAAGGATTTCGGCAACGGCTCGCTGTATCTTCAGATCGATCAGAACCTTTGTATGAACTGCAACGAATGTGCAATTGCAAGGAGTTGTCCTTCCGGTGCCATATCAAGGATCTCCGACAAAGTCCAGTATATTCCAAAAGAAAAGATTTAAGTGAAGGTGAAAAAGAAGCTTCCATATATCCTGTTGTTTGTCATGCTGGCATGGCATGCTGTCCTTTTTGCACAGGAAAGATTCCCCAGACCGGAATTTGAATCCGGTTATGTTTATCCCGAGCACCAGATGCCGGCTGACAGGGCTCCCGTCTGGGAATACATCGATCTGGCTGTTCTTATCACTGCTCTTTCGGTGGCTGCCTGGTTAGCTCTCAAAAAACGCTCCCGGAACGGACTGGTATGGCTGTCGGTTTTTTCCCTTGCTTATTTCGGTTTCTTCAGGGAAGGCTGCATCTGTTCGGTCGGTTCCGTTCAGAACGTTGCGCTGGCTCTCTTCAATGATACTTATTCAATTCCGCTCACAGCACTTCTGTTCTTTATTATTCCGCTGCTTTACGCACTTGCCTTCGGTAGGGTGTTCTGCGCCGGCGTGTGCCCACTGGGTGCGATACAGGAACTGGTCGGATTCCGGACTGTCAAATTTCCAAGGCTTGTAGAGTCAATAATGATATCAGTGCCTTTTGTCTATCTGGGCTTATCGGTTCTTTCAGCAGCTACCGAAAGCCAGTTCCTTATATGCCGTTACGATCCCTTTGTCGGCATTTTTAGGCTCAATGCTCCGTATACTATGGCGATCTTCGGAGCGTTGCTGCTTATGACGGGGATATTCGTAAACCGTCCCTACTGCAGATATCTTTGTCCATACGGTGTTCTTCTCAATATCTTTTCAAGGTTCTCAAACAGGCATCTTAAAATTACTCCTTCA
>JAXDBC010000079.1:0-41962 GCA_034679225.1 Bacteroidales bacterium
AAATTTGAAGTTCGGGGTTCGGAGTTCAAAATTCAAGGTTTTGCAGTCAATTTGTTGGCCTTGCGTCATGCGCCATTTACTAATTACTTAAGCTAAAGCCTCATTGTAAGAGACTTGCACGACCTGCAAGACTTGCAAGACTTGCAAGACCTATCCCTGCCCCCTGTGCCCCGTGCTCTGAGCCCTGTGCCCTGTGCGATGTGTCTTGCGGTCTCTTCCTATGTAGCTGACTGTCAGAAATAAAGCCCGAAACATGTTATAACATTGTTATAACGTAACGGCACGCGATATTTGATAAACAAATTGAGCAGTAACTTCCATTTGAAGAAGCTTTTCCCCTTTGGGGGAAACGGGACAGGGGGTGAGTGAATGCAGGGACGGGAGGGAAAGGGGGTGAATAAAAGTACGAGACTCAGGGTTAAGCGCTTAGTGTCCTTTAAAGTCAATCCTCATTGTAAGAGACTTGCAAGACCTGCAAGACTTGCACGACCTGCAAGACCTGCCCCTTGTGCCCTGAGCCCCGTGCCCCGTGCCCCGTGCCCCTACTGCGGAGCATACCTTGCCTTCTCAAGTATGCCCTGGATGTCGGTCTCGTTCATAAGCATCTCAAGACTCGTTCCACGGTTCTTCTGCATGTACGATTCAATTATCCGGAAGCCGATCCATACTGCAGCCCGGCCCGGCGACTCATTCGTAAAATAACTCGTGAAAGGCGCCTCCCCTACCAGCTTCCTTATCACAAACTGATCGGTCTTGAAAATCAGGTCATTCTCAACAAGATACTGCCACATCTGAGCTTCATTGTTCCTGCAGAAATTCATCTGGCCCGGCGTGAAACCGAATAGAAGCTCATCCTCCACCTCAGGCAACATGCAGCGCATAAAATACCTGAGCTTGCCCTGGTGTATTATTTCGGTAAGCACGTTGCCGGTCTCGTAATCCATCGCCTCCATGTCCCAGACTGATGATGCCCACCCGTACATGCAATCGGGCACTATGTACTCGCGGCTCATCCTGGCTGCCATATACTGGTATATCCCAAGTCCGGGATAATATTCACAATCGGCCCCGAGATACTTGTCGAGACTTATTCCCAGAAGAGCTTCGCCTGATAAGGTCAGAATGCTCGCGTTAAAGCCGGTGATGCAGGTAAATACCCTCGGAACTTCTTTCCCGGGAAAATAATGTAGATAATGCCTGAAAGCCATCTCCAGATCCTTCTCCTCACCGGAAAGATCGGGGTAGGTTTCAGCAACCAGCCCGTACACGTCGTTGTTCTGCTTGTCGGTGCAGAAAGCAGTGAGATAATCGACATAGGCAGTGTCGTTTATATCCCCGGTGTTGACGGCAAGGCTGAACAGGACGAGAATATCCCCGTATCGCGAATTGAGTTCCGGGAGTCGGGCAGCTATGTCTTCGGGATTAATGCTGAAAAGGTCGCGCTCAAGACGATCTATTTGAATATCAGCCTTAACCGACGAAACATTGACCTTGTACGGATTTCTTTTGCATGAATAGAGTGTTGATGCTGCAAGCAAAACAGCCACTATCAGTTTACTTTTGATTTCCATTGGATTCTGTTGATATGGCTAAAATAGACACTTTTGAAATAAAAACAACATATTTGAGGCATCTGTTTGTTCCGTTATTATTTGCTAATTTTGAAGCCGGAACAGTTTGCAGGCATATTAACAAACGCTTAAGTTACAAAAGACATGTCAGCTATCAAGAGACCTTCAGTATTGATTAAACCCATCATGATCGCACTCTTCACGGCTTTTATTTCGACGGCTGCCCTCGCCCAGGATTACAGGTACGGCCTGTATCTCTCACCCATGATATCATGGTTCGGTACCGATGTCGATAACGTGAGCAACAAGGGAGTCAGGGCCGGATTCGGAGCAAACATCACAGCCGAGAGACACCTTACCGACAACTGGTATTTCACTTCCGGACTGGGATTTTCATCTGTCAGCGGAAGACTGGTGAACTCTTCCCCCTCCTTCTTCAGGTTTCCAAACCATACTTCCACCATACACGAAGGTGAACCGGTTATTTACAAGCTTCAGTACCTTTCGATCCCGGTTGGTGCAAAAATCAAGACCACCGAAACCGGCTACCTTGTCTATTTCGCCGAATTCGGCATCGATCCAAAAGTCGCTGTAAGCAAAAGAGTGGATATCCCATCGATAGGAGTGGATGGCGAAAGAGCCAGCGGTGAAATAAAAAGTCTTAATGCCGGATATCATCTGATCGGAGGAGCTGAGTATTCTATCGACGGAAATGCATCACTTGTGCTTGGGTTGGGATACGAAAGCAATATTTTCGACACCACCAGAGACTATGAAGCCAACGAAACAGACCGGTCAACACAAAAGATGTTCAGGTTCATCCTTGGTATCAACTTCTGAATGGAGAAAATTATATTATTAATATCGATAATGTTTTTATAATCACACTATCTGTAATGCGGTTTTTTACCCCAACCACACCACGCGGGGACTTTAGAAGCATCTCAGCCATAGCATATGATTGCCGGAATAACATAAGATTATGAATATTACCATAGCCCAGCTGAACTACCACATTGGTAATTTTGAATACAACAAGAATATTATTTGCAATGCTATTGAAAAAGCAAGGGCCGACGGATCGGAGCTTGTCATTTTTTCTGAATTGTGTATACCCGGATACCCGCCGCTTGACCTTCTCGACAGGATCGATTTTATCGAAAAATGCAATGCCGCGGTCAGCGAGATAGCGGCCTTCTGCAAGGGAATTACGGCTATCGTGGGTTCGCCTGTCATCAACACGTATCCTGAAGGCAAAAAACTATACAATTCGGCTCTCTTACTGTCGGAAGGAAAAATCCTGTTCAGGACAAACAAGGCCCTCCTGCCCGCCAGCGATACCTTCGATGAATACAGGTACTTCGAACCCGGAACTAATTCTTCAATATTTTCATTTAAGGGGATAAAGATCGCCCTGACTATAGGCGAGGATCTCCGGGATGAACAGTCTTTCGGCAACAAGTTTGAGAAACCGGCATCCCCCATGGATGATACGGCAAGCTACAATCCCGACATTATAATAAACCTGTCGGCCTCTCCCTTTTCACACACCAGGATTGAACCGAGAAAGAAGATCTTCACGTCGAAGGCAGCCAGGCACGGCATCCCCGTTGTAACAGTCAACCAGGCGGGAGCCAATACCGAACTGATCTTTGACGGCGCCTCGCTGATAATAAACGGCGAGGGAAAGATATATCACCAGCTCCCCTACTTCGAGGAAACGGTTTTCAGCTTTTCACTCGACGACCTTGCAGCATGGAAAAATCCCTCCCCCGAGATAAGGCACGACCCGCTTTCACTGATCCGTAAAGCGCTGGTAACGGGAATAAGAGACTACTTCAGGAAAACAGGAGTCAAAAAATGCATTGCAGGACTATCGGGAGGCATCGATTCCGCCGTTGTATTATGCCTCGCCCGCGAGGCGCTGGGACCGGAAAATGTAAAAGCGCTTCTGCTGCCGTCAAGATATTCATCAGACCATTCCGTTTCCGATTCGATTGAACTGGCTCATAATCTTGGTATCGGATACGAGATTATAAGCATCGAGAAAGCTTTCAGCTCAATCCTTGAAACCCTGGAGCCATATTTCAGAAATCGCAAGCCTGATGTCACCGAGGAGAATATCCAGGCAAGGATCAGGGCAATCCTGCTGATGGCCTTTGCAAACAAGTGCGGCGCCATACTGCTCAATACTTCCAACAAAAGCGAAGCGGCAGTCGGTTACGGGACACTCTACGGCGACATGGCCGGAGGAATTGCAGTCATCGGCGATGTATATAAAACAGATGTCTACAGGCTTGCAAGGGAAATAAACCGCGAAAGGGAAATAATCCCTGAGAAAATAATAACAAAGCCACCCTCAGCGGAACTGAGGCCCGATCAGCTCGACACCGACTCGCTGCCCGAATACGACATACTCGATTCCATCCTTTATCAATATATTGAACTGAATAAACCGGCTGACGGGATTGTCCTGGAAAATCATGACAGATGCGTGGTCGATAAAGTGATCAGACTTGTAAACTATAACGAATACAAACGATACCAGGCTCCTCCGGTACTGCGTATCTCTTCAAAAGCATTCGGCGACGGACGAAAAATGCCTATAGTTGCCAAATACTGAGAGCCGGCAAAGATCGATCCGACCATCTACGGGAAATATTCAAATACGATTCACAAGTATCTGTAAGTGAATCTGTTAAAAAATGTTAATTATGATTTCCCTGTGTTCTGTTTATTATCTTTGAATGTAATTTCAACATTCCTTTATTATGCAATTTTATTATGCAATACAGGGATCCGTATATTGAGATCTGCATCGAAGGACCGTCTTCGGTATTAAAGGAAATAAGCAATGCCGACAAGGAATTGCTCGATCAGCACCATCAGGTTGCCGATTTCAGGAAAGGTGAGATCATTATAAAAGCTGAAAGCAGGCCCAGGGGTGTAATGTGTCTTGTCTCGGGTAAAGCCAGCATGTCGAAATACGGAGCCGGGAACAGGGAGCAGATTGTCAGGCTGATAAAACCTCAGAATTTCCTGTGTTACAGGTCTATATTTTCCGACGCGCATTTCCCTTTTACCGTGACTGCTCTTGAGAACTCCACTGTTGTAGTTTTTGAAAGGCTCACTCTGTCAAAAATAATCAGGCAAAACGGAGAGCTGGCTTTCAGTCTTATGAAAATGTTCTCGAAAGAGCTTGATCTGGCTAACTGCAGGATGATTTCACTTACCCAGAAGCATGTAAGGGGAAGAATCGCCGAATCGATCCTGCTCCTCAGGGATATCTACGGCACCGATGCTGACGGTATAACGATCAGGGCTCTGCTGTCGAGGGAGGATATTGCCCATCTGTCAAACATGACAACCTCCAATGCCATACGGACCCTCGCCGCTTTTGTTTCGGAAGGACTGATCCGGGTCGAAGGAAGGAAGTTAAAAATTGCAAATCTTCCCGGACTGGAAGCTATCAGTGAATCAGGCCAGTAACCGGCATTTATTCCCTGTAGAACACTCTCTTCACCCTTGACGGGATGGAGGTAAGCACTTCATATGGTATGGTTCCGCAACGGTCGGCAATCTCAGCTATCGGAATATTCGGTCCGAATATTTCGGCATCATCTCCCTCCGCGGCGCTGGTGCCGGTAACATCAGCCATGCACATGTCCATGCAGATATTCCCGACTATCGGAACCCTCCTCCCCTTAATAAATAGTGAGCCCTTTCCGTTTCCAAGCGACCTCCTGAGCCCGTCGGCATATCCTACAGGAAGTATGGCTATCATTCGCAGGGTATCGGAGATATCGCGGCAACCGTAACCTACAGGCTCTCCCGCGGGCACTTTCTTTACCTGGAGTATCCTGGTCTTGAAGCGGCTCACCGGACGAAGGCTTATTCCATCCCATGAACCGGCGCCGTAGATACCTAAGCCGGGCCTTACCATGTCGAACTGGTACTGGGGAAACCTGATTATTCCCGCCGTGTTGAGAATGTGCTTCAGGAAGGGATAGCCGGTGGCTTCCCTGATGATGTCAGCCGCTGAATTGAAACGCTCTATCTGACGGAGAGTGAATTGATCATAGGCGGGATCTTCACTGGCGGCAAGATGCGAAAAAACCGACATCACCTTCAGGCTGGTGATCCCCTTTAAACGTGAAGCCAGCTCTGCAAGCTCATCCTCCATAAATCCCAGACGATGCATGCCGGTATCAATTTTAAGATGAACGGGATAATCAGGAAGACCGTTACGGGCCGCGAGGTCAGCAAACCTGGAGAGAGAAGAGAAATTGTAAATCTCCGGCTCAAGGTTGTTGTCAATCATTGTCTCAGCCGACGAGACATCCGGATTCATCACGATAACAGGAATCCTGACACCTGCATCGCGCAGCTCGATCCCTTCATCAGTACAGGCAACTCCGAGGCAGCTTATACGGTGAAACTCGAGAAGTGACGCTATCCCGGATGAGCCCGAACCATAGCCAAAAGCCTTGACCATTGCCATGATGCGGGTGCCGGGATTGAGGAACCTCCGGAATTCGTTTATGTTGTTTGATATGGCATCGAGATTGATTTCGAGCACCGTGATGTGCTGTTGCTGTTCAAGGAGCCTCGCGATCTTTTCAAATTCAAACTTCCGGGCGCCTTTGAGAAGAATCACTTCGTTTCGGAATTCCTTCGGGTTAAAGTTTTCGGCAAAATCCGCTGTCGAATAATAAAACCGGGCGCCTTCGTCAAAGAAGGAACTGTTTCTCATCAGTGCATCCCCTATTCCGATGAATTTATCAATTCCTGTTTTCCTGACCATGTGGGCTACCTCGGAGTATAGCTCCTTCTCCTCACGGCCGCTCTGTACAAAATCGGAAAGGATGAGGGTGGTCCGGGTATTGTTCTGGGAGCTCAGAAAATCGAGAGCCATTTTAAGCGACCCCGGATCGGAATTATAATAATCCTCTATAAGATGGCAGCTATTGATACCACTCTTCATCTCCATCCTCATGGCAACCGACATCAGCCCGGCCAGGCCTGTTCTGATATCGGCAGGCTCCATCCCCACTACCAGACAAGCACAGGCCGCGGTAATCGCGTTCTCTACCGACGCCCTGTCGGCAAAGGGTATCACGTAATCCTCGGTCCGCCCCTCGTATGTCATCTCAAGACCAATATGGCCGCCTCTTTTCCTAATCTGTCTGACGCTTACCCTGGCATCATTATTCTCAAGAGACCAGTCGACCAGGTTTTTTGTCCTGAGATTGCTGTCAGCCATAATCATACGGCGCACAATGGAATGATCCCTGCAGAATACGATTGTAGAAGCGTCAGTGAAGAGCTTCAGCTTTTCAGCCGCTTTGACCTCGTAGCCGGCAAAATTCTCACTGTGGGCATCACCTATGTTGGTTATGATCCCTATATCGGGCCGGATAACCTTTTGAAGTTTCTCCATCTCGCCCGCGAAGGAGATTCCCGCCTCAAATATCCCGTAACTGTATTTCTCATTAAGCTTCCACACCGACAGGGGCACCCCAATCTGGGAATTGTAACTCCTCGGACTCCTGACAACCGGGGCTTTCCGGCCAAGCAAATCGCCAAGCCACTCCTTTACAATTGTTTTTCCGGCACTTCCGGTTATCGCGATCACGGCCGATTCAAACCGCGATCTCTTCGATGCTGCCAGCAATTGCAGGGCATCAACGGTATTTTCACAGACAATAAAAGCTGCATTGGGGTAGAAATCAGTGTTTGATGGAAGCCGCTCAACAAGAAAGACCCTCACTCCTCTCGAGTAAAGCTCTTCGATAAAGTCGTGCCCGTCGTGATTGACGCCCTTAATGGCAATGAAAGCCGTGTTCTCAATATAACTGACCTGCCTGCTGTCGATAAGCAGATCGTCAACTACCAGGCTGCCGGAACCTGTCAGGTTTCCCCCCGTGATCCGCGCTATGTCGGACGATGTATAATCCATTCTATTTTTTCCCTCTTGCTTTGTTGTAACATTCCCTGCACAAAGGTTCATATTTGTCCTTTTCACCCAGGACAAGAACCTGCGACTCTTCCGATTTACGGTGTGAA
This sequence comes from Bacteroidales bacterium, assembly GCA_034679225.1. Lineage (GTDB taxonomy): Bacteria > Bacteroidota > Bacteroidia > Bacteroidales > VadinHA17 > LD21. Next base: position 7,638 of record JAXDBC010000079.1, read on the forward strand.
TACTGGGCCAGGCTCCCGCATTGCATGCAGATGGCATGAACCTTGGTGATGTACTCGGCTATCGAAAGAAGAGCCGGCATCGGGCCGAAGGGATTACCCATGAAATCCATGTCGAGCCCGGCAACCACAACTCTCACACCATTGTCAGCCAGCTTGTTGCAGACATCCACCACCGAATTGTCAAAAAACTGGGCTTCATCAATCCCAACTACATCAACATCTCCGGCAAGAAGAAGTATTGAGGCGGCATTCCCTACAGGCGTGGAAACTATCGATTTCTCATCATGCGAAACAACCATCGTTCCGGAATAGCGAATGTCGACCGAGGGTTTGAATATCTCGACCTTCAGACCTGCAAAACGTGCACGGCGGAGCCTCCTGATAAGCTCCTCCGTCTTGCCCGAAAACATCGAACCGGTGATCACTTCAATGCTCCCGTGCCGTCCTGCCGCCCTCCGCGAACTCTCAAGAAAATCCATAGCCTTCCTCTTCCTTTGCTGAATAACTTAATTGTAACCCGATTAGTCGAAGACTTGAGTAATAATAATTATTTTTGCAAAATAAGGAAAATGCTTCGTTAATATTATACCGGAAGTCATGGATTTGAATGCAACAATAGATATTATTATCAGGGACCTCAATGAAGCCAGGGAAATAATTGATGACCTCAAAAGATATCCCGGCGTCCCGGAGCTTCAGGTAGAGCTCGCCAAATCGAAGTGCAAAAGCGCTGCCGAGGTTATTGCCATGATCAAAAAGTTAAGACTGCCAGGGCCTGTTCCGGCTGAACCGCTGCCCGAAGCTGTTGCCGCGCCGGCTGAACAGCGGCCTAAACCGGTCGAAACGCAGCCTGAGCCTGTTACAACGCCGGTTGAAGTGCAGCCTGAGCCTGTTGAACCGCCTGCTGAAGCTGAGGCCGGAACGGAAGAAACAGTGAAGCCTGAAGAGGAAATAAAACCGGCAGCTAAAAAAACTCCGGGCCCTTCAATATTAGCCGACCAGTTCGCGGGCAGAACTGAAAGCTTCAATGAACAGCTCGGGATCAGAAAACAGGGGGATGATGTACTCGAGATACTCAGGACAAAGCCTCTCTCAAGCCTCAACGAAGCTATAGGTATAAACGATAAATTCCTGTTCATCAGGGAGATATTCGATGGCGATACGGAATCATACAATGAGGCAATCCAGAAACTGGAAAAAGTGGGGAACATATCCGACGCCATGGCAATTATTATGGCCTGCGCGGGCGATAATTCAGGCAGCGAAGCTGTTACACAGCTTGTTGACCTGATCAAACGCAAGTTCATTGCAAATGAGTAAACTCTTCGTCGTACCCACTCCCATTGGGAACCTGGGGGATATAACCTACCGGGCTGTCGAGGTGCTCGGGAGCGCAGGCCTTATCCTGGCCGAAGATACACGCCAGGCAGGCAAGCTTCTGAGTCATTACAAAATAAACACCCCCGTTCTGTCGCATCACATGTTCAACGAGCACCGGACCGTTGAGGCAATATGTGCCAGGATACTCTCAGGCACAAGCATTGCCCTGATTTCAGATGCCGGAACACCGGGAATTTCAGATCCCGGCTTCCTGCTGGTAAGAAGCTGCATTGAAAAAGGAATAGAGGTGGAGACACTACCAGGCGCTTCGGCTTTCCTGCCGGCGCTTGTGAACTCGGGACTTCCATGCGAGCGGTTCTGTTTCGAAGGATTCCTTCCCCCGAAAAAAGGAAGAAATAAAAGGATAGCTCCTCTGGCTGATGAATCCCGTACAATGATATTCTATGAATCGCCATACCGCCTGGTAAGAACGCTGGAGGATCTGGCAGCTATACTCGGCTCCGACCGCAGGGCTTCAGTGTCGAGGGAACTTACCAAGATATATGAGGAAACAGTCAGGGGTACGCTTGATTCGCTGGCAACTCATTACAGGGAACATACTCCCAGGGGCGAAATAGTTATAATAGTAGCCGGCAGGAAATGAGAGCAACACAAGACAGGAAATCTAAGTCATTCCAGGGAATAATCCTGATCTGGCTCCTGTTAATGCTGGTTCTGGCTGAATTGCCTGCCGCTTCCCAGAAACTTAAGGGGAGAATCGTCAACAGGGCCGGTGAAGCGGTCGCCTATGCAACAGTATATATTGATGAATTAAAGCTTGGAACCACATCCAATGCCAGGGGGGATTATGAACTCAGAATGCCGCCCGGAACTTACAATGTACTTTACCAGAGCCTTGGATATGAACCGGTGATTGAAGGCATCGTTATCAGCGAAACAGATGTTGAAAAAAACATTGTCCTGCCCGAACAGATATATGAAATACCTGAGGTCAGGATCTCACGATCGGACGAAGACCCTGCCATTTCGATAATGAGAAAGGTAATCGGACTGGCTCCGTATTACCTCAACTGCATCGATCATTACAAGGCTGAGGTTTACATAAAGGGCAGGCTGGACATCATGAAGATCCCGAGATTCATACAAAAATCCATGAGAATGGGAAGATCCGGTGAAAGCAGATATGTTTCGGCTGGCGGCAAACCAACTGAAAACGAAGACATACTGAAGGAAGGAGACTCGTTTTTCCTGGAATCATTCAACGAAATTGAATTCAATGCTCCCGATAAATACGTCCAGAGAGTTCTTTCATTCAACAGCACTTTCCCCGATCAGGGCAATGAAATCTCTCCGATGGATTATATCCAGGCCAGCTTCTACCAGCCAGTGATTGCAGAACTGGCTATCTCGCCGCTTTCCCCTCAGGCTTTTTCATACTATAAGTTCAGGTATGGCGGAACCACCTTCCAGGGAAACAACACGATCAACAAAATAGAAGTAATTCCGAGGCTGAAAAGCCAGCAGCTTTTCTCGGGAAGCATTTTCATAATCGAGGACCTCTGGTGCCTGCACAGTGTAGACCTTACAAATGAGAATCTGGCCGGAACGATCAGGGTGAAGGAGCTTTACATCCCGGTAAGGGAGGATGTATGGATGCCTGTAAGCCATCAGTTCGACATCGGTCTCCGGATAATCGGGTTCAGGGCAGATGTGGCTTACACAAGCTCCGTGAAATACCTCGATGTGACTCCGAATGAAAAGCTTCAGAAACCAGGAGAACCTGCTGCCGGATATGCAGGAAGATATCAGCCTGATTCGTCACTGACAAAACAGGAAAGTGAAATAAACAGCCTGCTTCAGAAAGAAGAACTCACCAGACGCGATATGCTTAAACTGGGCAGGCTGATGGAAAAGGAGTCACTTAAATCCAGACCCGACAGTGTAACGAAAAGCCTTGAGATCAGGGACAACACAAGCTATATAATAGAACCGGATGCCGCGGGGAAGGACAGCGTCTACTGGGCAGGCATCAGACCTATCCCCCTTTCGGAGATCGAACTGAAAAGCTTAAGGAGAAACGACAGCATCAGAACAGCCTCATCAGAAAACCGCGTAAGAGTTACGGATACTCTTTCCCCCGGGGGAAGCCGGAAAAGACCACCAGGATTCAAGACCACTGTCAACCGAGTCATGTCGGGTCACAGCTGGTCGGACAGCTCGGGACTGAGGTTCACCTACGGAGGCCTGCTGAACCTGAAAAGCCTTAGCTTCAACACCGTGGACGGCTTCATCTACGGCCTTGACTTCAGGATCAACAAAGAACTCGGAAATTCACGGAACATATCCGTATATCCCGGTTTCCGCTATGCATTCAGCAGGGAAAAGCTTATGTGGGGAGTTAACGCGAACTATTCGGTACAGGGAATGAATCCTTACCGGTTCTATTTCACAACAGGAAGGACGAGCACCGACATGGGAAAGAACGGAGGAATAAATCCGTTTATCAACTCATTAAGCTCACTTCTGACAGAGCGTAACTACATGAAACTGTACGACAGCAGATACCTGACTCTCGGATATGAGAAAGAGATAATCAACGGGCTGAAACTGAACATCGAAGGAGGATACGAGAAAAGAAGTCTTTTGGATAACAATACCAGCTTCTCTATTTTCGATACCAGGAGGGAATACACACCAAATATTCCCGTGAATGAGAACCTCAGACCTGACAATGGTGCCCTGAATTATCTGTCGGACAATAGTCATTTTGAATTTGTAACAAATGTTACATTTACTCCATACCAGAAATACAGGGTGTATAAGGGTAACAAGGCTCCGCGGGGATCCGACTGGCCCGAAATCATGCTTACATGGAAGCATGGGGCAAACCGGGAAGCATCCTCATCCGGCAGCTATGATCATTTCGACATGTTTCGCCTTGAAGTGTCGCAAGGGCGCGAGACCAGACCATTCAGTGAACTCAGGTGGAAGATAAGAACAGGGGGTATAAGCAATAAAAGCGGATTGACATGGTTCGATTTCTTCCACTTCAATTCGCAGCCGGTAAGTATACTCATCAATAACTATGATGATGCTTTCATGCTCCCTGCATATTATTCACTCAACACACCCGGATTTTTCGGGGAAGCACACCTTAAGTACACGACACCCTACATGCTGCTGAAGCTTCTGCCCGGCCTGAGCAACACGCTGATGCGCGAGAAACTGTCGCTGGCCTTACTCGGAACGGAGAAGGGCAATCTCTACACTGAAGCAGGCTATAGTCTCAGCGAAATTTTCCTGGTTGGCGAAGCCGGAGTGTATGTCGGGCTCAACAACTTTAAATACAGTAGTATCGGACTGAAGTTTATCCTGAAGATCGATTAGATAAAAGGAGGTTCGTTAAGCAGATCCGCTTCCTGGTCAAATCTTTCTCCCATATACCTCATCCCGTCATGGTTCATCTTAGAGCCAAGGGTAATACTCTGAGATACATCAGATATTGAAGGATGTGCTTCGATATCAAAATCATCAAGATCAACAAACTGGGCCTTTTCCTCACGGAACCTGAGCTTCACGTCGTCGACGGGGCCGTTTCGGTTCTTCGCGAGGATGATCTCGGCGATCCCCCTGGTGGAGCTTCCGTCTTCAAAGGTCGGAATCCCGAATTTTTCCTGCCTGTGAATGAACACCACCATGTCGGCATCCTGCTCAATTGCTCCTGATTCCCTGAGGTCGGAAAGAAGCGGGCGCTTGGTTCCGCCCCTCATTTCCACCGAGCGGTTAAGCTGGGAAAGCGCAAGAATCGGCACATTGAGTTCCTTCGCGATGCTTTTTAGCGATCGTGAAATAGTGCTTACCTCCTGCTCGCGGCTTCCGGCATTCTCGGGACCCGTCATAAGCTGAAGATAGTCGACTATCACAAGGTCGAGTTTACGCTGGGCCATTAGCCGCCTGCACTTTGCCCTGAGTTCGAAGACTGATATGGCAGGGGTGTCATCAATGAATATGGGAGCCTGAACCAGCTTTTTTATCCTGGTGTCAAGCTGCTTCCACTCCTCTTCAGTGAGACGACCATTCTTTATTTTTTCTCCCGGGATATCGGTCTCAGCTATAATAAGCCTGTTGACCAGCTGTATCGATGACATCTCGCAGGAAAATATGGCAACCTTCTTTCCATGCTCAATAGCCATGTTGCGGGCCATCGACAGGGCAAAGGCAGTCTTACCCATCGAGGGACGCGCGGCAATAATGACAAGCTCCGCTTTCTGCCAACCAGAGGTAAGCCTGTCGAGTTTTGTAAAACCCGATGGTATGCCGACGACGGAATCCTCATTTTTGCCGGCCTCTTCTATCTCGCGGATGGCTTCCTTGATAACCACATTTATTGGCGACACCTCACGCTTGATATTCCCCTCCGCGATCTGAAAAAGCTCATTCTCCGAAAAATCAATAAGCTCATTGACGTCAACGGAATCATCGAAGGACCTGTTGAGTATCTCGGTCGAAGCCCTGATCAGCTCGCGCTGAATGTACTTCTGGGCAACTATCCTTGCATGGTAATCGACGTTGGCAGCTGAAACCACCTTTGCCGTAAGCTGGGTAAGATAAACCGGACCGCCAACGCTTTCGAGCTCATCGTGAATTCTCAGTTCTTCGGTCACAGTGTACAGATCAACGGGGTATTCCCGCGTCGAGAGGTCAGTTATAGCCTTAAAAATCTTCTGGTGGGCTTCCTTGTAGAAACTGGCCGGTTTCAGAATGTCGAGAATGGTTATCACGGCTTCCTTCTCAAGCATTATAGCCCCGAGAACAGCTTCCTCCATGTCAAGCGCCTGGGGCGGTACCTTCCCGAAATCAGGGAGTTGTGTTATAACTGGCCGCGGCGCCTGTTTTTGTCTTGCCATCAAAATTATTATGCTGATTTAATGAAACTTATAAGATATTGCCAATTCCCGTCAAGGTTGACCAAAGGTATAGAATACCTCCTGAATAACCCGGGATACAATTTTATCTTACAAACATTTTACTGTTTAAAACTTGTTGAAAAAGGAAACTGACAAGGTTCAGTGATAAAATTCCGTTCCTTATGGTATTTTTGCAATAAACTTTAGCATATGCTGGCTTTCCCGAAAGCAAAGATCAACCTGGGTCTGAGGATCACGGGCAGGCGTCCCGACGGCTATCATGACATTGAAACGCTGCTTTATCCTGTCGGACTTCGCGATGCCCTTGAAATCGTGAGAGAACCGGAAGGATCGGAGAAGGACAGTATTGTTGTAAGCGGAATCGAAATACCGGGAGCTGCCGGTGACAATATCGTACTTAAGAGTATCAGGAAGCTCAGGGAATCATATCAGATACCGCCTCTCAGAATCCACCTTCACAAAAGGATCCCGGCCGGTGCCGGTCTGGGAGGCGGTTCATCGGATGCCGCATCAGCGCTGCGTATCATAAACCGGATCTTCAGCCTGTCGATCTCCCCTTCAAATCTGAAGGAGATCGCTGCAACTGTCGGAAGCGACTGCCCCTTCTTCATCGACCAGGTACCCGCCTTTGCTTCAGGCAGGGGAGAAATCCTGACACCGGCGCCATCTGTACTCAGGGGATATTATGCCGTGTTGGCGAATCCGGGGATCCAGACCGGTACCGGCGAAGCCTACGCCGCATGCAGACCCTCAATGCCGGAAACATCGCTCAGGGTGATCACGGCAAAACCCCCTGAGGAATGGAAAGATAAGCTGATAAATGATTTTGAAGAGATACTGTTTCCGAAATATCCTGTGATAAAGGAACTGAAATCAGCTTTTTACGACTCCGGAGCCCTCTTCAGCTCAATGTCGGGAAGCGGTTCGACGGTCTTCGGGATCTACGGCAAAAAGCCTTCTCTACCGAAAGAAATCAACGGATATATTATCTTTGAAGGCGAACTGTAGTCAGTCCGGATCAATTTCCAGGAGCAGGGTCCCCTTCCCTATCCTGTCGCCTTTCTCCACACTGATTTTTTTAATCTTTCCCGCGATAACTGATTTTATAAAATTCTGCATCTTCATCGCCTCAAGGATTATAAGATCATCTCCCTTCTCAACCGCCTGTCCTTCCTTTACCAGAATATCGATAACGGTTCCCGGTATATAGCTGATCACACTTCCAGGATCAGCCGGACTCCAGGGTTTCCTGTTTATGAACTTCCTGCTAAGTCTCGTGGTGTAGATAGTTGAGTCTATATTAAGCCTGCCGGTATCTTTGTCTTCCATACTGCTTCCTCCTCAGTTATTTGCAATTAATGATCAGAAAGGCGGATTTCCGTGCTTCTTATCAATCATTTTTACAGTCTTGCCGGCTGTTGCCTTAATGGCATGAAGAAGGGAAGCGCGGGTCTCACCCGGTTCAATCACAGCATCAATATACCCGCGCGATGCTGCAACATAAGGATTTGCAAATTTCTTCCTGTATTCCTCCACCTTATTCCCGCGTGTTTCCTCAGGATCGTCAGATGACATGATCTCTTTCCTGAATATTATATTTGCAGCTCCCTCCGGTCCCATCACTGCAATTTCAGCACTCGGCCAGGCAAAAACGAAATCGGCGCGGAGATGACGTGAACCCATGGCAATATATCCTCCTCCGTAGGCCTTTCTGAGAATAACCGTGATCTTGGGTACCGTGGCTTCACAATAGGAATAAAGTACCTTGGCTCCATGCCTGATGACACCCGCGTGTTCCTGGTCGACTCCCGGAAGATAACCCGGAAGGTCCATGAAAGTGACTATGGGAATGTTGAATGCATCGCAGAACCTGATAAACCTGGCAGCCTTGTCGGATGAATCGACGTCGAGAACCCCGGCCATCTCCTGGGGCTGATTGGCGACGAAACCCGCTGTCACGCCTCCCAGCCTTGCAAACCCGATAACCATGTTGCGGGCGTACATCTCCATAATCTCGAAGAAATCGGATTTGTCGACCACTGCCCTTATAACATCCCTCACATCATATGGAAGGGTGGGATCATCCGGAACTATCTTTTCAGGATCAAACTTCCCGTCGGGTTCCCGCGCTTCGACAGTTATTGCTCCATTCCTGTTGTTCCGCGGAATGAATGTCAGCAGCTTCTTTATCTGTGCAAAACACTCCGCTTCGTCCGATGCAAAGAAATGAGCATTCCCGGTAAGCTCACTGTGAACCCTCGCTCCGCCGAGATCCTCCATGGATATTTCTTCGCCAAGCACTGTTTTTATCACCTCCGGACCCGTGATGAACATCTTAGAGATATTGTCGACCACAAATACAAAGTCGGTAAGGGCGGGAGAATAAACAGCACCGCCGGCACAGGGACCGAGAATGACCGATATCTGAGGAATCACTCCGCTGGATATGGTGTTCCGGAAGAATATCTCGCCATATCCCGCCAGCGAATTGACTCCTTCCTGAATCCTGGCTCCCCCCGAATCGTTGATCCCGATAAGAGGCATCCTCATTTTCAGGGCATAATCCATGATCTTCGTGATCTTTCGCGAATGCATCATCCCGAGCGATCCGCCGGCAACAGTGAAATCCTGGGCATAAACCGCCACCGGAGAGCCGTTTATGGTTCCAGAACCTACAATCACGCCGTCGCCCGCGAGCGACTTCTTGTCCATATCAAAATCACGGGCATCATGTTCAATAAAGAGATCAAATTCCATGAAAGAACCCTTGTCGACAAGAGCTGATATCCTCTCACGGGCGGTCCGCTTGCCCATTGACTTCTGCTTCTCTATAGCCTTTTCGCCTCCGCCCAGAAGAATCTGCTTCTTCTTTTCCCGGAGTTCCTCTATTTTCCTGTTTAGCGCCATATCAAACAATGATTTACATATTTGTTGCCTGAAAAAAGTGACGCAATATAATATTTTCAATTGAAGCCCCTGCTACTTTGGTGCAAGTTTGTAAAGCACAAGAGCAATAAAGGAATACAAAATGTTGGGTATCCACATGGCCAGCATGGGACCAAGATTTCCCTTAAGGGAGAACTGGGATGCAAACTGCATGAACAGGATATATGAAAAACTGAGAGCGAGTCCGATCCCTATATTCATGCCAATACCTCCCCTGACCTTCCGCGACGACAGTGAAACACCAATCAGCGTAAGGATGAAAACCGAAAATGGATTGGCAAGACGCCTGTGCTTCTCTATAAGAAACAGTTTTAGCTCATCAGAGCCCTGTAGCCTGAGCTTTTCAACATATTCATTCAGATCATCGTAGGTCATGGTTCCGACAAACCAGGGCCCCATTGCAAGATCACCCGGACTGAAATATACCAGGGTGGTATCGATACGCTCTCCCTCTGTGATATGATCCTCGCCTGGGGTGATCTCCCTGACACGGTAATTGAGAACAACCCACTTGTTGCTTGCCGTATCATACCTGACCATATCTCCCGAAAGCTTCGATTCAAGCTTCCCTTCCTCATTGAACTTCTCTATCGTGAAATTCCTGCCTGCCTCGCTTATGGGATTGAAGGACTCCATATATACCAGAACATTCCTGTCAACCTGCCTGTGAATATTCATCACCGGTACCCTGTTTGTCCGCGGCCGGTAATACTTGTCCTCGAAATCTATTCTTTTAAGATTTGAGGTGGGAATAACGAAATTGGTAAGAAGAAAAGTGAAAATAGCAATCAGGATGGCAGAAATGAAATAGGGAAGCATCATTCTCCTGAAACTCATTCCGCTGTTCAATATGGCAATGATCTCGGTGTTTGCAGCCATTTTTGAAGTGAAGAAGATCACCGAGATAAAAACAAAGAGAGGGGAAAACAGTGTGGCAAAATATGGAATGAAATTAAAGTAATAGTCGAATATTATAGCTTTCACGGGAGCCTCACGTTCCATGAAATTGTCGATTTTCTCGGCAAAATCAAAAACAACGGCAATGGAAAGGATCATCACAAGGGCAAAAAAGAAAGTGCCCAGGAACTTCCTGATGATGTAGCTGTCGATTATCTTTAACCCGGGATATTTCATGCCCTGGATGAAAGTTTTTTAACCATGAGGCTCTTCCATTTTACAAAAGTGCCGCCTTCAATTTTCTCCCTTGCATCCGAAACCAGTTTCATATAGAATGCAAGATTGTGAATGCTTGCAATCTGCGATCCCAGTATCTCCCCCGCGATGATCAGATGCCGCAGGTAGGCCTTCGAATAATTAAGGCTTACCGGCGACGGGCCGGAAGGATCGATGGGACTGAAATCATCAATCCATTTCCGGTTTTTTATATTGATTATACCTTCGCTCGTGAAAAGCATTCCGTTTCTTCCGTTCCTTGTGGGCATCACGCAGTCGAACATATCGATACCCCTTTCAATGGCCTCTAAAATGTTTGCCGGGGTTCCCACACCCATCAGATAACGGGGTTTGTCGTCAGGGAGTATCTCATTGACAACCTCAATGGCCCGGTACATCTCCTCTGCCGGCTCGCCTACCGATAGTCCTCCGATTGCATTTCCCGCCATGCCTGCAGCAGCAACCTTCTCTGCCGACAGTCTCCTCAGGTCGTCGAAGGTGCTTCCCTGTACAATAGGAAAAAGGTATTGCGTGTATCCCCACCGGGGCTCAGTAGTCCTGTACCTGACAATAGCCCTGTCGAGCCAGCTATGAGTCAGGGCAAGCGATTTTTCTGCATAACGGCGGTCGCAGGGGAACGGGGTGCACTCATCAAGTACCATCATTACGTCGGCTCCGATTATCCGCTGAATATCAACTACATTCTCCGGAGTGAAAACATGCCGCGATCCGTCGATATGCGATTTGAATACAACCCCTTCTTCTGTAAGCTTCCTGTTGGAAGCCAGTGAGAAGACCTGGTAGCCGCCGCTGTCAGTAAGTATCGGCAGGCTCCAGTTCATGAAACTGTGAAGCCCGCCCGACTTCTTGAGAATATCTGTCCCCGGCCGCAGATAAAGATGATAGGTGTTCCCGAGAATGATCTTAGCATCAATATCCTCAGCCAGATCCCTCTGAAGTATCCCTTTCACGGTGCCCACTGTCCCGACCGGCATAAAGATGGGAGTAGGAATACTGCCGTGGCCGGTAGTGAGCACTCCCGTCCTGGCCTTTGAATCCTTGTCCCTATGCCGTATCGTGAACATCTGATTACCTGATTTCGGTTGCCAAAGGTAATTCATTCATCCGCCTGTTGAAAATTATGTCGATAATTTTTCCGGGCAACCTCCCGTTTTCAGAATAATGCAAAGCTCTTTTGTATTCATCTATTCGGAATATCTTTATTAATATTGCAACCATATCTGAAAGTTTAATGATACCAGGTGGAAATCCTTTGCTTCTGATTTTGCTGATAATCTTCGGCATATGCTTCCTGATCCAGGCATTCTATTACCTCTGTTTCTTCCTCACCCCTGCCCTCTTCAGGCCTCCCGAACCTTCCGCTAAACAGGAGCCGGTGTCGGTAATTATATGCGCGAGGAACGAGGAAGATAATCTGAGGAATTTTCTTCCGGCGGTACTGGAACAGGAATATCCCGATTTCGAAGTCGTTGTGGTAAACGACTGCTCGGAAGATGGTACCGACAACGTGTTAGCCGGCTTTCTGAAACTTTACCCCCGGCTGAGGGTTTCCAGCATCACCAGGGATCCAAAATTCACCCATAACAAAAAGTTTGCCCAGTTTATAGGCATAAAGGCAGCTAAAAACGAACTCCTTCTCTTCACCGACGCCGATTGCAAACCCGAGAGCAGCAGATGGATTGAAAGGATGGTTTCACGGTTTGATGAGAAAACCGGATTCGTGCTGGGATATGGCGGATATTTCACAGGAAAGGGATTGCTGAACAGCTATATCAGGTACGACAGCATGACAATTGCAGTGCAATATCTGGGAATGGCCCTTAGGGGAATGCCCTACATGGGTGTGGGAAGAAATCTGGCTTACAGAAAATCCATATTCTTTGATAAAAAGGGATTCGGCCCGTATTCGCACCTTGCCTCAGGCGACGACGACCTTTTCGTTAATGCAAATGCATCCGGGGAAAATATTGCCGCTGAATTCGCGAGGGAATCCCATACCAGGTCGGTGCCGGCCGCTAATGTAAGGCAGTTTATCAAGCAGAAAACAAGGCACCTGACCACGGCAAAGCATTATAAAACGGCACATAAGGTCATTCTATCGGGCGAACCGGTTTCAAGGGTGATATTTTATGTCAGTATGATAATACTGCTCAGCAATTTATATGCCTGGCCCGTTGTGACCGGACTGTTTCTCCTGAGGTTCATTGTCCAGATGACAGTCTTCGCGCTTAACAGAAAAAAACTCAATGAACCGGGAATTTTGCCCCTCTTCCCAATATTTGACCTTGTTTCTCCGTTTATTAATGCTGCTTTACTTGCAGGGAGCCTCAGAGAAGGAAGAGCTAATACAATATGGAAGTAACTAATTACATTTCTGTAAAGGCACAAGACGACCTTATTCTTGTCGAACAGGCAAAGATGGGAAACGAAAAAGCCTTTTCGAGTCTGCTTAACCGTTACAGGGACTCAATCTACTTTATGCTTCTGAAAATGGTTAATAATACTTCCGATGCCGAAGACCTCACCATAGAAGCATTCGGAAAAGCTTTCAGGTTCATCGATTCATTCACTCCCGATTATGCTTTCAGTACCTGGCTTTTCAGGATAGCGACCAATAACTGCATCGACTTTATCAGAAAGAAACAACTCTCTCCGTCGCCCATAGACCAGGCTCAGGAAGATATTGACAGTATGACCGTTAATATCCAGTCAGACCTTCCGGATCCTGAAGAGAGGCTTATTAACGACCAGAAGATAGCAGTGCTTCGCGAAATAGTCAGTCAACTCAAACCGCGGTACAGGAAGCTCATCGAACTCAGGTATTTCAAGGAATACTCGTATGAAGAGATCGCTGCCGAAATGAATCTCCCGATAGGAACAGTCAAGGCACGACTTTTCAGGGCAAAATCCCTTCTCTTCAATATCTTTGCAAAAACAGGCAACAGATAGTGAGTGAAATAATCCGGAAATACTTCCCTGATCTCACGGGGAAGCAGCTTAGCATGTTTTCAAAACTCGGGGAAGTCTACAAGCTGTGGAACGACAGGATAAACGTCATTTCCCGGAAGGACTTTGAGAATTTTTACACTCATCACGTGCTTCATTCCCTTTCCATTGCAAAGATCTGCCGTTTCGGTGAGAAAAGCAGCGTTATTGATGTAGGAACCGGCGGCGGATTCCCTGGCATACCCCTGGCCATCATGTTTCCGGATGTAAATTTTTTCCTTCTCGACTCGATAGCAAAGAAAATAAAGGTGGTATCAAACGTGGCGGAGGAAATCGGACTTGAGAATGTTAGCCCCCTCAGAAAAAGGATTGAAGAGGAAAAAGGGCGCTACAACTTCATTGTAAGCAGGGCGGTAATGCCATTCCCCGAACTTGTTAAACTGACAGGTAAAAATATTATCCGCGGCAGTGCCGGAGAAACCGGGAATGGCATAATATGCCTTAAGGGAGGAGATCTTTCCGCGGAACTGATACAGTTCAGGGACAAGGTTATCATTCATGATATCAGCGCCTTCTTCAGCGAACCATGGTTCGCGTCAAAGAAGATAGTCTGCCTGCCCTTATGATTTTCTGAAATTTTATCCCTCCCGTTGCATTTGTTTAAAAAATACCTATCTTTGCGCTTTTAATTTAAAGCAGCAGAAACAACTTAAAAGCAGAGTTATGAAAAGGACATTTCAGCCTTCGAGGAGAAAAAGAGCCAACAAACACGGATTCAGGGAAAGAATGTCCACGGCCAATGGCAGAAGGGTGCTGGCTTCACGCAGGGCAAAAGGGAGGAAAAGACTCACAGTATCATGCGAACTCACACTCAAATAAGGATATTTATCCCGGTAGGGAAGGCGCCTCATAAAAGGCGCCTTTTTTTGTTATTTTTGCTGCTGACAAGCAACTGAATGAAGAGTCCGGAAGACTATACAAATGATCCTGCCCTGAAGAAAATAATCAGGAAAGTCATGTCAGGAAAACGCGTAAGGGAGGAAGAAGGAATTGCCCTGTATGAGAAAGCCGGCCTGTCGCTCCTGTCTCTTCTTTCGGAAACGCTACGGAGGAAACATAACGGGGATAAGGTTTTCTTCAACCGTAATTTCCATATTGAACCCACGAACCTGTGTGTACATAACTGCCGCTTCTGTTCATACCATAAACCTGAGGGCGACCCTGAAAGCTGGGAATACTCGCATGACGAAATGCTTGATATGGTGAGAAAATTCGACGGGATGGAGATTACAGAGGTTCATATCACGGGAGGAGTGCATCCTTCGCGCGACATCAGGTATTACGGGGAATTGCTTCAAAAGATCAGGCTCTTACGGCCGGATTTGCATATAAAAGCATATTCGGCGGTTGAACTCGACCGGATGATCGCGCAATCGGGCATGACAACCGAACAAGGTCTTTTACAGCTTAAGGAATACGGGCTCGATTCGATTCCCGGAGGAGGTGCAGAGATCTTTGATGAAACGATCAGAAAAAAAATCTGCCCCGAAAAAACGACAGCCGAAAGATGGCTCGAGATACATGAGACAGCACACCGTTCAGGGATTCCTTCAAATGCAACTATGTTATACGGCCACCTCGAAAACTATTCGCACAGGATTGACCATATGTCGCGACTAAGGGAGCTTCAGGACCGCACCGGCGGCTTCAATGCCTTCATTCCCCTGAAGTTCAGAAATGCCAATAATCCGATGACCAATCTCGGTGAAACCACAATGGCTGAAGACCTGAAAAACTATGCCGTTTCGCGTATCTTCCTCGACAATATCCCCCATATAAAGGCTTACTGGCCAATGATAGGAAGGGATGTTGCCCAGATGAGCCTGATGTTCGGAGCTGACGACCTCGACGGAACCATTGAGGATTCAACAAAGATCTATTCAATGGCAGGCTCCGGGGAACAAAATCCGGCCATGTCTACCGGTGAAATCTGCAGGCTGATCAGAGATGCAGGATTTGTGCCTGTTGAACGGGATTCCTTTTATAATTTTATACATACATTTGCGTTATAAATTTAGTCCGGCCATCATGAGCATTAAAGTATTTCTCCTCAGTAAAACATTTCTCAAAAACCTGGCATTAGCGGCGGTTATTGTCGTGGTCTCCATTATGCTCCTGCTTATCTGGCTAAACTTATACACACACCATGGCCAAAGCAAACCGGTTCCCGATTTCCGGGGCCTTACACTGCGCCAGACTGAAGAACTGGCAAAGAAAAGCAAACTCAGGTTCCAGATCATCGATTCGGTTTATACTTCAGAGGTGCCGAGAGGATGTATAGCCGAACAAAATCCGGTTCCGGGTTTCAAGGTTAAAAAGCGCAGAAACATAATGCTTACCATCAATGCCTTCAACCCCGAGATGGTGGCAATGCCCAACCTTGTCAACCTGCCTAAGCGACAGGCTGTGAAGGTAATAGAAAGCTCGGGGCTTCAGCTTGGTTCAATCAGGTATATCCCCGACATCTCTTTCGACGTAGTGCTGGAACAGATTTACAACGGAAGGAATATCTCCGAAGGCGACTCCATCCAGAAAGGATCGGTGGTCGATCTTGTCCTGGGAAAAGGCCTGAGTAATCAGAGAACCTATATCCCAAACCTTATCGGGCTGAATCTCGACGCTGCAAGAAACACCATTCTTGGAGCATCACTGACTCTTGTAACCTCCATCTTTGACAATACCGTATTAACAGCCCAGGATTCGGCCGACGCGTTCGTTTACAAGCAGAATCCCGATTTCAGCGCCGACGCCACGATCCAGCTCGGATCGTCAATTTACCTGTGGCTGACACTCGACTCGGCCAGGATGCCAGTGGATACTGTTAATGTTGTAAGCGACACCATACCAGGAAGGTACTTCAGACTGTAAGAATGAATTGATGCATAGAAGACTGATACCATATCTGATCCTGATCTTTTGTCTCGCGGGCTATGCCTCCGGCCAGGAGTTGACAATCGGCCTGCAATCGAACCGCCTGCTGAAAGACAACCCTGCCGGCCAGGCAAAAGGATTGGCTGACGATCCGGTCGAATTACCCTTTTTTGATGACTTTACAGGTAGTTCATACCTGCCCTCGCCGCTTCTGTGGACCGACAACTTTGCTTTTATAAACAATAGCTACTCCGACCGGCAGATCACCATTGGGATAGCCACCCTTGACGCGCTCGACGAAACCGGAAAACTCTATGAAAGAGCAACTCCGGACGGATTCGAAGCCGATCATCTGACATCCCGGCCTATTAATCTGATGTATCCGGCATCCGATAATATCCGGCTCAGCTTCTGGTACGAAGCAGGCGGCCTGGGAGATGCGCCCGAATCCGCTGACAGCCTTAGCCTCCAGTTTTTTGCACCTGATGAGGCTGAATGGTATTCAGTCTGGAGATCGGATGCTTCGAGGAAAACGGGATTCAGTCCGGTCATTATAAGGATTGAAGATCCCAAATACCTGAAAAACGGGTTTCAGTTCCGCTTCGTTAACCGGGCAAGTCTTTCGGACTTCCAGGATAACTCGATGATTGGTAACTGCGATCACTGGAATATAGATTATGTTCTTCTCGACAGGAACAGATCCGAGACAGATACCGCCCTGGCCGATGTTGCTTTCAGAAAACCCCTGCGATCAATCCTTAAAACCCATGAGGCAATGCCCTGGAAACAGTTCAGGCAGGTCTACATGCAGGAAATGGGTGCCTTCATACCGGTTTCATACAGAAATAACGACGTCATTACAAGGAATGTAACCAGGAATTTTGAGATACGCGACGTGTATTCAAATACCATTGTACATTCCTTCAGTGCAGGCGCGACAAACATTGAACCCTATGCCAGCGTCGACTACAATGCCAGCCTGATATACACCTTCAACACTTCAAATGCCGATTCGGCGCTGTTCAGGATCAGCTGCCACCTTATTACCGACGACTTCGACCCGAAAACAAACGATACTCTCAGATACGACCAGGTATTCAGCAACTATTTCGCCTTTGACGACGGCACGGCAGAAAGCGGATACGGCATCAACGGCGAAGGTTCCAGGAATGCCATGGTGGCTTACAGGTTCAAATCATTCATGGACGACACCCTGAGGGCTATAAGCATTTGCTTCAACGACAGCTACCTTAACAGTAACGCGAGGGCATTCGACCTTATGGTATGGGATGATAACAACGGCCTGCCCGGAAATGTCATTTACAGCTTCTCCAACGTGCTGGTGGAACCCGGTGATGATATAAACGGATTCCATACTTATATACTGCCCGACGGCGTTCCGGTGAACGATGTTTTCTACGTCGGCTGGAAACAAAGAAGCGAGACTTTCCTGAATGCAGGATTCGATGTCAACACCCTGCACCGGGGAAGACAGTTTTACTGGCTGAACGGTATATGGTACCTGTCGCAAAAGAACGGCAGCCTTATGATAAGACCGATAGTCGGCAAACCCGTCAGGACAACATCATCGGATGATGAGAATATCCCGCAGCATCAGGAAAGAAACAGGATGTGGCCCAATCCGGCCGGTGATTTCATAAACATTGAATGCGAAGGATTGCTGCCCGGTCCCTCAGCCTTCATCTCGATAAGCGACCTGCATGGACGCGAGATGATAAGAACAGAATACAGCGAGAGAATTGATATTTCACAACTGAAACCCGGTATTTATACCGTGGTGGCGCTCAAAGGAAAGAAGCGCCTGGCCTGGTTCAGGCTTGTGGTCACTAAGTAAATGAATATGACCTGGGATGAACTGACTGACCAGCAGGAACTGTTTGAACACTTCAGATTCAAATCAGAGCCGGGACAGTCGCTTTTACGCGTGGACAAATTCCTGTTTGCCAGACTGGAAAACACTTCCAGAACAAGGATACGGAATGCCGCCAACGCGGGTAACATTCTCGTTAACAATAAGCCTGTAAAGCCAAACTACAGGGTGAAACCCGGCGACCTGATCCAGGTAGTCCTTCCAAATCCCCCGAGGGAGATAGAACTGATACCTGAAAACATTCCACTCAACATCATATACGAGGACGATGATGTCATTGTTGTAAACAAGGAAGCCGGAATGGTCGTGCATCCGGCATACGGCAATTACACTGGAACCCTTGTCAATGCATTGATGTGGCATTTCAGGGATATCCCCTTGTTTCAGACCGGAGAGCTCAGGCCGGGACTGGTACACAGAATTGACAAAAACACTTCGGGACTTCTTGTTGTGGCAAAAAACGAACTCTCCCTAAACATATTGTCAAGACAGTTCTATGAAAGAACCACTGACAGAAAATATATAGCCCTGGTATGGGGGATTCCCGATCCACCCGAAGGAAGCATAAGCGGAAACGTCGGAAGGAATATCCGCGACAGAAAGATAATGCAGGTCTTCCCCGACGGAAGCCAGGGCAAACCTGCAATAACCCACTACAGCGTTATTGAGGATCTTGGATATGTTTCTCTCGTGGAGTGCAAACTCGAAACCGGCCGAACTCATCAGATAAGAGTACACTTCAGCTATATAAAGCATCCTCTCTTCAATGACGAGGAATACGGAGGGGAAAAGATACTCAGGGGAACAACTTTTGCCAAATACCAGCAGTTTGTAAGGAATTGCTTTGCCATTCTGCCCAGACAGGCATTGCATGCCAAATCACTATCATTCGATCACCCTGTTACGGGAAAAAGGCTTTCTTTCGACTCGGAACTACCCGACGACATGAAAGAGCTTATCGAAAAATGGAGGGAATATACTAGAGGAAGAGGGTAAGAGGCGAGCGGCACGCGGCACGCGGCGTGCGGCTAGCGGCACAAATGAAAGTTGAAAGTTAAAAGTGAAAAGTAAAAAGCTCAGGGCGTGCAGGGTTAAGGGTTAATCTTTTGCCACATGCCGCTCGCAGTTCTTCCGCCCCCAATGGCGCCTGTCATCCCTCGCCGAACGTTCTGCAACTCACCTTGCCAGAACCGTTAAAACTTCTCAAAGCGGACAATCAGTTATACAGCAGTACTGAGGCGAGGGATCCCATCCTGAAATAAGGAAAGTGTAAACGTTATTTGCTATTTGTTTGTGCGCGGTACGTGGGAAAAACGACACGGCTCGCGATATGCGGCCCGGGATATGTTATAACATTGTTATAACGGAGCGGTACACAGTATGCAGCGAGCGGCGGGCGGCACAAATGAAAGTTGAAAATAAAAAGTGAAAAGTAAAAAGCTCAGGGCGTGCAGGGTTAAGGGTTAATCGCAAGACCTGCATGATCCCGCGGAGCGGGACTTCGTCGTTTCACTCCTTAGCCTGCAAGACCTGTCACTGCCCCCTGTGCCCCGTGCTCTGAGCCCTGAGCCCTGAGCTCCGTGCCAGGGCGTTTTTTACTTGTACCTTTTATAAAGTTCCAGGAACTCATCCAGTTCCATGTCCAAATCTTCGCGGATAATTTTACGCGTGAGACCTTTTGGCAGGTCTTCGTTTTTGTGAACCGGGACTGTAGTAACCCTTCCATCGGGGTGTTTTAACCTGTGGTGAGAGCCATTAACCCGTACAACAACAAAACCAAGTGTTTGCAGGAATTTGATTAAATCTTTACCGGAAATAACAAGTAATTGGGGCATGGTTAATGTTTTAAACGGCAGCCGACTTTAACGAAACCTGAATTTCCCTGAAACCCACGAAACGGTTTATTCCTATGTTTTTTTCCTTTTCTTCCTCAATGCACATATCAATGACTTCCTTAATATTGCTCAATGCCTCGTCAATGGTAGAACCATAAGAATGGCAACCTTTAAAAACCGGGCAGCTTACAATGTAAATATTATCTTCGTCCTGTTCTACCAGGATAGGAAGATGTAATGTTTTTGTTTCTGAAATTTTCATCATAATATAATTTTGATTTTAGCAGTATGATGCCTGTCTGTCGGCAGACAGGGAACCCACATGTTTGAAAATTACATAGATACGTGTTTGTGTATGCAATACATGTGGGTTTCATAATACAACAGCATAAAAATTAAACTGCAAAAGCTATACGGCCTTTTGCTTCCCGGATAAAAGCATCAATCACATCAAACAATGTCTTTTATATCGTCATCCAATTGTTTTATTTCTTCAATACACATCAAAGTTTTTCGTCAAACTTACTGATTGTTATTTCGTCTGCAATAAAATCCCAAGAACCCTCCACTGCATCGGCAATCTTTTTAGCTGCCTCAATAAACGGAATAACATCCTCTTTCATATTTAACGACCACTACCCCGCGAAAAACCGGTTTTGTTTTCCAAACCAATTTATGATCACCTTTTCTTAAATCGGCAATGATTTTACTCATTTCAGTAACTACAGGATCCTTGTAAAAACAATAGTTATTGATCCTTACAAAGATACATAATTATAAGACACAAATAAAGCCGATAATTTTTGTTGTTTCAAAAATTGTCTCAATAATCCACTCAACTATACTAATCCGGATGGTAAATGTTAATTACGGCAATTTTTACACTTACCATTATGTGGTTAAGCAGATCTTCAACAAATGATTGGCAGTTTAATCCTGCCAATTCGAGCAGCTGCATTGAAGCTGGACATAGAAGTCAAGCTCCCCGCTAAAGCGGAGCAGGCTCGGCGACGGAGGGGATCTATCCGATACAACCTTTGCTAAATCCTCATTGTAAGAGACATGCAAGATCCCGCGGAGCGGGACTTCGTCGTTTCACTCCTCAGCTTGCAGCACCTGCACGACCTGCACGACTTGCAAGACCAGTCACTGTCCCCCGCCCCCTGCCCCCCTGTGCCCCGTGCTCTGTGCCATTTCCTAATTGCTAATTGTAAATTGTTAATTGTTTCTAATTTTACAGTCAAAATTCATGCGATATGAGAACAATCGCCATTGTGGCCGGAGGAGACTCTTCGGAATATGAGATTTCAGTAAAGAGCGCGAAAGAGGTACTTGCTCTAATTTCCTCAAAATACGATGCCCGGCTGATCATGATAAGAGGCAACGCCTGGTACTGGGAAGACCCTAAGGGAAGACGATTCAGTGTCGACAAGAATGACTTCAGCCTTAATACCGATGACAGAAAGATAAGGTTCGATGCCGTTTTCATTGCCATTCACGGGACTCCGGGCGAGAACGGGCTTCTCCAGGGCTATTTCGATATGATGCAGATACCCTATACCAGCTGCAGCGCTTTCTGCTCTGCCCTCACATTCAATAAGCAGGCCTGCAAGCTTTATCTAAAGGACTACGGGATCCCAATGGCTGAGAATGTCCTTTTCCGCCGGGAGACAATGCCGGATCCCGACACCATCATTTCCAGAACAGGACTTCCGTGCTTCGTTAAACCAAACGACAGCGGCTCCAGCTTCGGGGTGTCAAAAGTGAAAAGCAGGGATGAGCTGCCGGCTGCCATTGAGGCCGCCTTCAGAGAAAGCAGGGAAGTTATGGTAGAGGCATTCATGAACGGAAGAGAAATCGCCTGCGGTGTGGCAAAAATCAAGGGAAAGACATTAGTCCTTCCACTAACCGAAATCATTAGCATGAACGAATTCTTCGACTATGAGGCAAAATATACATCCGGAAAATCGAAGGAACTGACACCGGCCGATTTGCCCGGGGAACTGACAAACAGGATTCAGGAACTCAGCTCAGAGGTCTATGACATTCTCGGATGCAAAGGAATTGTCAGGGTCGACTTCATAGTAGTCAACAGCAATCCCTTCTTCCTTGAGATCAACACCGTACCGGGCATGACGATGGAAAGCATCATACCCAAACAGGCCAAAGCCGCCGGTATCGACCTCGGAGAACTGTACTCAATGGTGATCGAAGACCTGTTCTGATCTTTTCTTGATCCAGGTAATTATACTTCAGCCGGACTGCTGCCTACTGCTTCGCCATCTTAAGGGCAGAAGTGGTGGTATAGTACTTGGTGATCATCCCGGGTACCTCCCAATCAGGCAGTTTGCCTGCTTCAAGGTATTCGAGGAATCTCCCGGTCACCTGACCGAAATGCTCTTCGTGCGAAACCCTGTACTTCCGCGGAATGTTTACTTTCAGAGCCTTGCTTCCCGAGTTTTCTATAACCAGACTGTCGTAGGGTAAACTATCCAGTGCCGCCCTGAGCTTCCCTGTGAACTCCTGGAGAGTGGATCCCTTTATGTTTTCAACATAGAGCGTGGGAACATATGCCTCTTCCGCACCCTGGCGTATCACCAGGTCGCATAAGCTACCGCGCATCACAGAGTAGTGGGTATCCCCTCCCCCGGCCGGCGGCATGAAGTCCCAGGTTACCGATACTTTTGCCCATATTCCCTTCAGCTGATAGATCATCTCACCGTTGGAATAAACATGAAGCTTCCCGTCCTTTACATCCTTGCCCAGGTATTCCGGGAACTCGTCCATACCCGTCACTCCCCTGAACTCTTCCTTTGTTATTATCGTCGGCCATCTCCTTGCAGTGGCAAGCTTCACATCCGAAGGACTGAGTATCTGCTCCGGGAAACACTCCCACTGGATAAGGTCGACAAGATGGGTTGTGACATCAACTATCCCCTCTCCCTGCTGTTCGACATCAAAGAACCAGGCCGGACGCTGCAGGGGAGTGCCTGAAACCAGTTTTGAGAAATGATGGACACTCACCTTCGACACTGCAGGATCGCCGGCTGTTCCGGGAACCAGCGTCCCGAAAACCTCAGGTTTCTGCGAAAGAAGCTTCTGAAGAATGGTCGTTATCTCAAACCTTTCGGTCATGATATCGTAAAGCAGAACCCCCTTTTCAGCAGCCTTCCCGAAAGCAGCCTCAAGGCCTGGCCAGTCTTCCGGTCTAATGATCATGGGCTTGTCGGCAAGCACATTCAGACCTGCCTCAATCGATGAGCTTATATAGCTTGCCTTCTTCCTGTTGTTTCCCGACAGCACCACCACATTCCCTGCTTTTTCAGAAAGCATCTTTTCGAAAAAATCAGGACCCCTGTAAATTATCTCATTCCAGTTTGTCGGATTGTCTGTCCTGCTGTTGTACGAAGCTATCCTTCCCAGGTGCTGCTCAAGGTCCGGTCCTTCCGGGGCATAAACCATTACATCCGGAGAAACCCGCGGGTACATTGTCTTCTGCACCAGG
Source organism: Bacteroidales bacterium (assembly GCA_034679225.1). GTDB lineage: Bacteria > Bacteroidota > Bacteroidia > Bacteroidales > VadinHA17 > LD21. Next base: position 31,155 of record JAXDBC010000079.1, read on the forward strand.
GCAGCATGAAAATGCCCCGGATCAACGGTCAGTAGTTTTACATTGTAACTGGATTCCATTAATTTATCCTTTTCTTCAGAGTTTCGTTTCCCGCTTCCACCCGATCCGCACGATGATAGTATCATCGCCGGGATCAATAATAGCATTGCTGTTTTCTTCATCATATTAAGTATATCTATTTTATTTCCTTTACTGTTTCAACAAAAGCCCTTATATTCTCCGTGCTTACATCCTGGGCCATTCCTCCACCGGCCGACCAGATGATACGGTCGTGATTACCTGTCTCCCCGGAGGCCTTTATGACAGCTTCCCTTACCTGTTCCGCCGTGCCGGCTGCCAGCACGTCCCGCGGTGGTATGTTACCGAGAAGCACAACATCGTCGCCGGCAAGTGCCCTTATTTCTCCAAGCGAATGATTGAAGGAGAAATTGAAAATATTCACTCCCATTTCCTTCAGGAATCTTGCCGTTATCAGCCCATCAGCATCATTGTGTAGAAACCTGACCTTTGTTCCGGTGCAAGAAAATATCCTTTTAAAATAAGGTAGCACGAATTCACCGAATTCCATCTCACCAACAAAGCCTATGATATCATCGAGGATAAGGACTCCTTCAATCGAAGGAAAATGTTCCTTCTGAAGCGAAAGCCAGTCGCAGATAAAACTGCTTATCTTCTCAAGCAGTTTGTGGGAGTTGTCAGGATCGAGGGCAAGCGCCATCATGAATTCAGTGGTTCCCATAAGGAAACTGGCAATGTTGAGTGGCCCCCGTGCGATTGCAAACCTTATCTGGTGATCCGCTTCAATTATCGCGGCCTGATTGTTCCTCAGCCTGGCAATCATAAAGGGCAGAAGTCCGTCGGTCCTTACATTCGGCCGCGGAAGCCTGTCAACATCAGCAATATCATGGAGTATCTTTTCGGCATGAGGGAGGGTATTCTCGAGAAAGATAAGGCGTGATCCGAAAGCAGAAGGTTCTGTGCACATTCCGTATTCTGACCAGAAACCGGGCATAAACCAGACATCGGGGAAGGTTTGGGCTGCCTTGATATTTGCCTTCAGCCATTTCTCGTCGGAAGCATAATAATCAAGCGTGGTTATACCACACCAGCCGGGAAGCCACGGACTGTCAATGATGAATCCCGAAGGCCTGTAATTAAGCTTCTTTCCATCTATCATGGAGAGAAGATCATTCCACGATGAATTTCGCATTGGTGTTGAGATTTATCTGTGATACTTCAAACCTTAAAATTGAGAATAATTTTCTATTCTGCAAACTGATGTTTCTTCATTTGCCTTCAGGGTCTGAATATTTGAAATTGAATGTCTCCTCGCGGTATGAATCAACCGGTGCGCATGTGCAAACCAGGTTACGGTCGCCGTAAGCATCATCCACCCGTCCCACCGAAGGCCAGAACTTGTTTTCTTCCACCCATTTAAGAGGATATGCCGCCTTCTTCCTGTCATAGGGATGCTTCCATTCATCAGCTGTAACAGCCAGCGCCGTATGAGGTGCGTTACGCAATACATTGTCATCCTTGTCTGCTTTCCCTTCCCTCACTTCCTGAATCTCCAGCCATATCGAATTCATCGCATCAATGAACTTGTCAAGCTCCCTTGGCGATTCCGACTCCGTGGGCTCCACCATAAGGGTTCCGTGTACGGGAAATGATAGCGTGGGAGCATGAAAACCGTAATCCATCAGTCTCTTTGCAATATCCGATTCGCTGATCCCCGCCCCGGACTTGAAATTCCTGCAATCGATTATAAGCTCATGGCCCACAAAGCCGTTTTCCCCGGTATAAAGCGTCCTGAACCTGTCCCTGAGGGAAGCTGAAATGTAGTTCGCGTTCAGAATGGCAATTTTCGTGGCTTCCCTGAGTCCTTCCGGACCCATCATAAGAATATAGGCATGAGAAATGGTAAGTACCTGACTGCTTCCGAAGGGAGCTGCGGATACCGCATTTATTCCATTCTTTCCGCCGGCAGCGATAATGGGATGAGTGGGGAGAAATTCCGCCAGCCTTTCCGTAACCAGAACGGGTCCCATTCCGGGGCCCCCTCCTCCATGAGGTATGGCAAAGGTTTTATGAAGGTTGAGATGGCAGAGGTCCGCCCCGATATGACCTGGACTGGTGAGCCCGACCTGGGCATTCATGTTGGCTCCGTCCATATAGACAAGCCCTCCGTTCTCGTGAATAATATTCATCATCGAACTAACCCCGGCCTCAAACACCCCGTGTGTCGACGGATAAGTGATCATAAAGCAGGCAAGCCTGTCCCTGTGCTCCGCGGCCTTCTTCCTCAGATCCTCAATATTTATATTTCCCCTTTCGTCGCAGTCAACAACAACAACCTGCATTCCCGCCATCACCGCGCTGGCAGGGTTTGTGCCGTGCGCCGAGGATGGAATAAGGGCAATATTCCTGTGACCCTCTCCCCTGGTCTTGTGATATTCCCTGATTACCAGCAAGCCGGTGTATTCACCTGCAGCCCCCGAATTAGGCTGGAACGTCACTGCCGAAAACCCGGTTATCTCTTTGAGGGCATCGCCCAGCTCATTCATCATCTGATAGTAGCCTTCAGCCTGATCGGCCGGAACAAAGGGATGAATATTTCCGAATTCGGGCCAGCTCATGGCAAACATCGAGGTAGCAGGATTCAGCTTCATGGTGCAGGATCCCAGTGATATCATGCTGTGCGTAAGAGAGATGTCCTTCCTTTCAAGCATTTTGATATACCTCATCATCTCGGTCTCGCTGTGATAGCTGTTAAAGGTAGAAGATGAAAGAAATGATGACTTACGAAGGAATTTTTCAGGGATGCACCTGCATTCCCCCTGCAAATCAATTTCATCTGCCTGTTTCCCGGCTGCCAGGGCAAACACCCTGATAACAGCGTTGATGTCGGCGGTCGAAGTGACTTCATCGGAGCTGATACTTATGCTGCCGTCGGCAGGATAGTAGAAATTGATGCCAGCCTCAAGGGCAAGCTTTCTTATTTCATCCCTGCTTATTCCTTCATGGGGAAGTACTCTTATGGTGTCGAAATAAAGCTCATTCTTCTGAATATAGCCAAGCTGCTTCAGGGCTGTACTTATTGTACAGGCGGCCCTGTGTATCTCTAACGCTATTCTCTTCAGCCCTTCCGGCCCGTGATACTGAGCATACATGCCCGACATGGTCGCGAGAAGAGCCTGCGCGGTGCAGATGTTCGATGTTGCCCTTTCCCTCTTGATGTGCTGTTCGCGCGTCTGAAGAGCCATCCTCAGGGCATGATTGCCGTGCGCGTCGACCGATACGCCGATGATTCTGCCCGGCATGCTTCTTTTGAGATCATCCCTGGTTGCAAAGAATCCGGCATGGGGTCCTCCGAAACTCATGGGAAGGCCAAAGCGCTGGCTCGATCCTACAACGATATCGGCTCCCCATTCCCCGGGAGGTGTCAGAAGAGCAAGGCTTAACAGGTCGGCAGCAACCCCAACCAGGATCCCTGCTTCATGTGCTTTGGCCGTGAAATCACTGTAATCGCGTATCTGACCCGAGGCGGAAGGATACTGAACAAAAGCGCCAAAATATGATTCATCCGGACTAAACTCTTTGTAGCTGCCCTTAACCACCTCAATATCCAGGGGCTCCGAACGGGTCTTGATAACTGCAATATTCTGAGGGAAGACATCTTCATCAACAAAGAACTTGTTTGCCCCGGCTTTCACGGCCGCTCTTGAGCGGGCATTGAACATCATTATCATGGCTTCCGCCGATGCTGTAGATTCATCCAGAAGCGATGCATTGGCAATCTGCATCCCTGTCATTTCAATTACCATGGTCTGGAAATTCAGAAGGGCTTCAAGCCTTCCCTGCGAGATTTCAGCCTGATAGGGTGTGTATGAGGTGTACCATGAGGGATTCTCGAGAACATTCCTGATAATTACCGACAGGGGGGCAACTCCGTAATAACCCTGCCCGATAAACGATCTGAATATCTTGTTCTTTGAACCCAGCTTCCTGATATGGGCGAGATATTCGTGTTCCGTCATGGCCTTCGGAAGATTCAGAGGCTGCCTGATCCTGATTGAATCAGGCACAGTTTTGTCTATCAGTTCACCGAGCGATTTAACTCCTATGGTCCGGAGCATCCCTGGCAATTCGGATCCGCGGGGTCCGATATGACGGGTGGCAAAAGAATCAGATGACATAGTAAGGATTTTTTAAGTTAAAATTCATTGTCATATTGCAGCAACGTTTTGAAAAAAAAGTAATAGCAATTAAGGTGTCGTGCGCTTGAAATTTAAATAATAAAGCTAATAAATAACAATGAAAAGGTGCTATTATTTTTAAACATCCTTCTGTCAGTTAATCTCGATTGACTAATCGCTAAACACTTAACACTAAACGCTTTAATAACAATTAACAATTAACAATTAGCAATTAGCAATTAGCTGCACGCCGCATGCTCTGAGCTTTTTACTTTTCACTTTTTACTTTCAACTGTCATTTGAGCCGCCAGCCGCGTGCCGCGTGCCGCTAGCCGCCCAGAATCTCTTAGCGGATAAAAAACGGATTGAACCTGATTTCATCTCCGATAAGGGTCGAATCTCCATGTCCGGGCCATGCCACCGTATCTGCCGGAAGTACAAACAGTTTTTCCCTGATATTGTTCAGAAGTGTCTCATGATTTCCGCCAGGAAGATCCGAGCGTCCTATGCTTCCTTCGAAAAGGGCATCTCCGGTAAAGACCGTTTTGTCTTTCTTGCTGTAGAAAGCAAGGCTCCCGGGGGAATGACCGGGTACATGGATCACGTCAAGCTCAGTATTGCCGAAACAGACCTTATCTCCTCCCGACAGAAAACCACCCGGCTCCGGGGGATGTTCCATGTACAGTCCGAACATCCTGGCATGGTCGACCGCCCTTTTACGGTTATAAAGATCATCGCGATGACAAACGGCCCTTAGACCGTATTTCTCCAGCATCAGTATGTCGCCGAAAATATGATCCAGATGGCAGTGGGTGTTCAGAAGCAGAACCGGCTTCAATCCCTTCCCTTCAAGCAAAGCGGCAAGTTCCCCGAATTCATCATCGTTGTAGCAGCCGCAGTCGATAACAGCACATTCGCCCGAGTCGTCCGAAAGCACAAAGGTGTTTACAGATATCGGATTGAAAACCAGTCTGGCTATTTCCATATAATTACATTCATTTATTGACCGTTCCCTTGAGCATGGGCACAAAAACAAAAGTACCGTGGGCGGAATACTCAAATTCATCATCCCCCGTGCGAATAACAAGGGTCATAACCTGAGAACTGCTGTCACCAACGGGAACAACCATCCGGCCACCGGTTTTCAACTGGTATTTGAGCTTCTCAGGGACCTCCGGCGTTGCAGCAGTGATCACGATGCCGTCGAAAGGCCCGTATCGCGGTTTCCCTTCATAACCGTCGCCATAGAAAAAATCAGCAGTATATCCAAGGGCCGACAGTGTCCTCTGAGCCTTGATATACAGTTCCCTATGCCTTTCTATCGTGTAGACTCTGGCTCCCATCTCTACAAGAATTGCACACTGATATCCCGAACCCGTGCCGATCTCAAGTATCTTGTCGCGTTTCCTGACATTCAGCAGGCTGGTCTGGAATGCAACCGTGTAAGGCTGTGAGATAGTCTGGCCCGATGATATGGGAAAGGCTTTGTCGCTGTATGCATGGTGAAGAAAAGCAGGATCCATGAATTCATGCCTTGGTACGGCATTCATCGCCCTTAGCACCTCCTCATCGCTTATCCCTTTCTTTCTTATCTCATCAATGAGCTTTTTCCTCTTGCCTTTTGCAAGAAATGTATCAGCCATGAAAAAAATAGTAGAATTTGTATTAATAACTGTAAAAATAAAACATTTTCCGGATTATGCAGGAACGGAAGAATCGACAACCAAAGACTTACAGCGGATATTTCCCTATCGGGATGTAAAGCGGCCCGGTCTTCTGAAGAATGCTTTCAAAGAGAATAAGCTCCTTTACAATGACTTTCTGAAATTCATGCCCGTTGTATCTCATCAGCACTGACCGAATGCGCTCCGGATCGCTTACCGATTTAATCCTGCCAATTGTAAGATGAGGCCTGAACTTCCTGTCTTCAATTGCAAATCCCGTCTCCCTGAGTCCCACGGAAACAAGTTCATACAGGGCATGAAGCCTTTCAGCCTGAGAGATGCCTATCCAGATCACTCTTGGGTCCGACTTGCTCCCGAAAACACCGGCTCCTGAAAGAACAAAATCAAAATCACCGAATCCCGGGCACCTTTCCCTGAGCATTCCGTCGAGCATTCTTATCCTATCCGCGGAAGTATCGCCCAGAAAGGCAAGGGTGACGTGAATGCCTGCCGGATCGACCCACTTTATGTTTTCATTTCCCAGAAGAGCCCTTACAGAAGACATCATTCTAATAAGGTCGCCTCCGGGTTCCGGACTTACCGCGATGAATATTCTCTTCATAAAATCAAAATAAGTATTACCGGCTAAAGATTGCCTGCTTCTATTTCCATAAGGATTATCTCCATAATTGCATCTTCCCCGAAAGGATCATATTCCGCTTTAAGATCGGAACCGAATATCCTGGCAATCCCCTGCCAGAAAGCCGCTGAAAAGGCTCCGCGGTACTGCCTTATCAGCTCATAGGATGTGTTGTAGGTCTCCCTGTAGATTAGCTTGATAAGCAGTTTCCCCTGTGTAATCGTCATCCCCCGGACATCATCCTCGTACTCACCGAAAAGTTCCTTTTCAAACTTCCTGAGGTACTTTTTCCTCTCCTTATCATCGGGTAGCTTCATCAGCTCGTTGTTTGCCTCTGCAAGCCGGGCCCTGACAACCTGGGCATAGGGATAAACCTTCTTAAGATTGAAAACAAGGCGCTGATATTTGTAAAAGGGAAATTTTTTCGATGTCGATTCCCGGCCTATTATCACTACCTCCTTTATGTCTATCTCGGGAAGAGTCTCACCGTTTCTCTCCACTGAGCGGAGCATGAAATAGTTACCCGGAAGCGTGTCAATAGAACCAATGACTGTATCCTTCTGCGCCGGCAATTCTGTCAACAGACCAAATATTAACAATATGGAAATGAGTATTCGCAAAACCAGATCGTGTCTCCTGCAAAGTTATCAAAATACGGGCCAACTAAGTATACGCCACAGACTGCCGGTTTATTTTAAAAGCTTTCCTGTATTTAAAAATCCCTATATTTGGGAAAAGCAAACGCGGTTTATGGCATTAAAAGTGGAAGATATTGAAGATCAATCGAAATACAGGCAAATGCTCAAAATTCCTTATGATGAACTGATAGATTTTATCCTGGATTATTTAAGAAGAAAAACCGGACTGATGTATTTTTTCTGGACGACCTGCCTGGTTTTTCTGGGGCTTGCACTTTTTATCAGGCTTAATATCGGGGGCTACTTCCCCTTCAGAAACATATTCATGCACACTATACTGGGAATAATTGTCTTTCCCCTGGCCTGCATACCCGTTCACGAGCTGCTGCATATTATACCCTATTATCTTACAGGGGCAAGGGATATCAGGATAGGAATGGATATGAAGCAGTACATGGTTTACGTGGCCGCCCACAGGTATGTGACCACTAAAAGACAATACCATCTGGTCGCCCTTTTCCCCTTTATTTCAATGAGCATTGTCCTTATTTATTTTATATTCACTCTTCCTGGACTCTGGAAATGGAGCCTGTCGCTATTAACCTTCGTACATGCCACGATGTGCGCCGGCGATTTTGCCATGCTTAATTTCTACGCGGTCCATCCGGGAAAGAAGATCTACACATGGGATGATTTCGATGATAAAACGGCATATTTTTATGAAGAGATTTAAAAACGGCGTGCGGCAAGCGGCGAGCGGCATTTCCCCTGCACGGGAGATCACGCGTGTTACTGTCAGCAAAACAGCCCGGACACCCTTGTTATATGATGTAAAAAACATAATAACAGGAGAAAACGAGACACTGAGGGTGGAGTTGAAGTATTGATTGCATATAGGCCCAAAGGCATGAAAAAAGCCCGTCCGGTTTCGGATTGACCGGACGGGCTTTCTTTATTGGATCAGTTGCCTAAAATTTTTCCTTTGCAAGTTTCAGAACATCGTCTTCGCGGACAATGGGCCGCATCCGGAAGGTGTATTCATACTGCCTGTCGAGAAGCCTGTACTCAGGATGAATCTCCGCTCCCCATGAGTTGTCGCCGCCGACTCCCATCTGCCCAAGGTCGACATTCAGGTTTACCAACTCACGCGGTTTGATATCGCTTGTATGCGTATTCGCCGATTTGGCATCCTCCCTGAAGCGTGAAAGCTTACCCGGCGACTCGAAATCGTCGTGGATGTTCTTTAGCGCGGCAAAACAGATCAGGGGATCTCCGGATATAAGCAGTCCGTTACCCGATTCGTCGGTGAGAGTAAGCCAACGGGTGTCAGTCTTATAACCGTTCTCCTGCGGCCTTATATATGGAACATACTGATCATCAACAGTACTTTCGTAAAGCCCCACATCGGCCGAGGTCTTCCTGTCGGCATAATTCTCGTGAGGACCGCGTCCCAGCCATTTCAGGTTCATGAATTCCTCAGGCAGCTGCATCTGCATACCCATCCTCGGTATTTCGGGAATCGTCCCTGACACCTTGGAGAAACGGTTCTTTACAATCACGTCTCCCGAAGAATAAACCGTATAGGTCGTCACATGCCCTGCAATCTTTTCACCGTTTTCATCCGGGATATCATACTCGAATGTTATAACAGCCTTGCCCATTTCAGGCTGGCTGATCTTTGCACTTTTAACTATGGTTCTTTCTCCGGCTTTCTTCCATACGCCAAGCTTACTGTCCATATTGTAACCGTAGTCGTTGTCGGTCGGAGGCCTCCAGTAATCAGGCTCGGGCCCCTTGTTGATAATTGATTTCCCCTTGTAGGAAAAGGATTCCATCCTTCCCTTTTCAAGATCAAACACTATTTTAAAATCCGGACTGCTTATCTCATATTTCTTGTCAGCTGTATTGGTCTGGAAAACTGCAAGCTGATCCCTGACGGCGGCAACAGGCCTGCCTTCAAACGGAAGCTTGAACTGTGCAGCAGCATAAACATGATCCTCGGGAACAAGATCCCACTCATCGCTCTTTGATACCCTGAGGTTCAGGAAATACTCAGCCCCGGGAGTAAGGTCGATTCCGGTAACCGGGATAGTCACAACCGTGTTCTCCCCTGGTTTCAAGGGCGGAACATCAAGCTTGCCCGACTTTTGGGAAAGGCCATCTGATACTATTTCCCAGTCGAAAATAAATTCTGAAAGATCGGTGAAAAAATATTTATTGCTTATCCTGACAGTACCTGCCTGCAAACTGACAGGTTCAAATCCTATATACTGATAAACCCTCTTGACCTCCTCAAGAGCAGGTTTCCATCCCCTGTCGGGAAAAACAAGACCGTTGATGCAGAAATTACCGTCGCTTGGCATGCCTTCTTCCCCGAAATCACCGCCGTAAGCCCAGAATTTCTCACCATTCTCATCAGAAGTAAGAAGTCCCTGATCGACCCAGTCCCAGATAAAACCTCCCTGCAGCAGGGGATATTTTTCAATGACATCCCAGTAATCCTGAAGGTTACCCACCGAGTTACCCATTGCATGGGCATATTCGCACAGTATAAGGGGACGGTCGCTTTTGGGATCTTTAGCGTACTCTTCAATCTGATGTATCCTTGCATACATGGGACAATATATGTCCGTGTGCCTTTCAGTGGTATTGGTGCTTTTCTCAGCCCGTTCATACTGCACCGGCCTGCTGGCATCCCTGGCTTTTGCCCAGTTGTAGTTGTCGAGGAAGTTATGACCGTCGCCTGCTTCATTTCCAAGCGACCAGATAATAACCGAGGGATGATTTTTGTCACGCTCTACCATCCTCTGCATCCTGTCCATGTGCGATGCCGCCCATTCCTTCTTGTCAGCCAGCGTCACATCCTTATTATATCCGATCCCGTGCGATTCAATATTGGCTTCGTCAACGAGATAGAGCCCGTACTTGTCGCACATCTCGTACCAGAGTTCCTGGAAGGGGTAATGAGAGGTCCTTGCCGCGTTCATATTGTTGCTTTTCATCAACTTAATGTCTTTCAGGATAGTGGCTTCATCGATCACATGGCCGGTTACTTCATTATGTTCATGGATGTTGGTTCCCTTGAGATAGATAGGCACACCGTTTATGTGGAGCAGTGAATTGATTATTTCCACCTTCCTGAAACCTATCCTGGCACCGACACTCTCGAGATTATTGCCGGAGTTATCCCTGAGGCTGATGACAAGTGAATACAGTTCCGGTGTCTCGGAAGTCCACTTCCTGACACCCGGCAACTGCTTTGTAAAGTTCACTGAAGCCTTTCCTTCTGACAGTTTTACATCCTTAGTTTCAGTATATATCTTCTCTGCATCGCTGAAGAGTGAAGCTTCCACCACAACATCCTCAGCCCCCGAGCCGGCATTTTTAAGCTCAACATCAAGCTTCAGCAAGCCATCCATATAGCTGTTCTCAAGGTCACCGACTGCAAAAAAGTCCCTGATATAGGTTTTGGGCCTTGCATGAAGGAACACCGTACGCTGTATGCCGCTAAGGCGCCAGAAATCCTGATCTTCAAGATAACTGCCGTCACACCAGCGGTAGACTTCCACTGCAAGCGTGTTTTCCCCTTTCCTGAGAAAAGGTGTTATATTGAACTCGGCCGGCATTTTGCTGTCCTCACTGTAACCAACCAGTTCCTCGTTAACCCAGA
>JAXDBC010000080.1:0-31500 GCA_034679225.1 Bacteroidales bacterium
CAGTATAAATAATTATGGATATTGTTGATATTGTTCTGCCATTATATAAACCTGATGAAAAGGTTTATAATGCTGTCAATAGCGTTATAAACCAAACTTATTCAAATTGGAAGCTTTATATTATTGATGATGCTTCTATGGATGGTAGTTTAGCTTGTATTGTAAAAAGCTATGAACAATACTCGGAGAAAATTGTTTACATTCAAATGACTGAGAATAAACGAGCAGCCGCGTGTAGAAATTTCGCAATAAGACAGGGTGTCGGAAAGTACATCGCTTTCATAGATCAGGATGATGTTTGGGTTAAAGACAAATTAAAACGACAAATTGACTTTATCAATGAAACTGATTATGATGCCGTACATGGAAATGTAAATTATATTGACAGAAATGGAAACAATATTATGCGAGAGGAATGTGAGCAAGAAAATGAATCTCGCAGAAAAATTGACTGGGCAAACCTGGCAAAAGAAGAATTAGCAAGAAGACTGTTAATTACACCAAACATTCGTATTATATCTTCTCTAATTAAAAGAGAGGCTTTTAATAGAATAGGAGGCTTTAACGATACATTTTTTGGAGGGGAAGATGAAATTTTTTGGTTTGAAATGGCAAAATCCTTTAAAATCGGATTTTTAGATAATACTTTGTTTCATCGGGTAATTCATGAAAAAAATACTTCGACAATATATTCAATTCAACGAATGAGTGGATATATTGAAGCATTGAAACAAATAAAAAGGAAAAATAATAATAAGTATTTTAGTAATGACATTAATTTAAAGTTAAAACAGAAATACTATTCAATATTATTGACATCACTAAAAATGCGAAAAATTTTCATGTTCACTAAATATTTCTTGATTATTCTGTTTTCTGATCCTGTGTTTTTAATAGAAAAAATAAATAATTCTAAGGCAAGAAAATAATTAGTTTGTAAAAACATGCATGTGCTTAGTAATTAATGCATTAATGTACTTGTTTTGAGCTGGATTTGCCGGGGTTTAATATTTGTCCAAATAATATCATATTATAATAAGGATTAATCAATCATACATTTTGTGTTTAAAGAAGGTGATTACTTCTTAAATTGATAAAGATCAATTACCTTTTAAGAATTTGTCCTGTAAATGAAGCAAACAATTTTTGTTGTTACTGGTGACCATCCGAATAATTGCACTGGCGGTTCTGAATTTCAGGCATATCTTATTGCGAAAGGCCTTAGCAATTTTTTAGGAAGAACTTATTTTTGTACTATGTTTTCAAATGAAACATGTATAGGCTATGAAGATGAAAATCTGATCCATTTATCAATTAGGAAAGGATTTTTACCCGGAAAAGTTTTTCAATTTCTGATATATGCCAAAAGATTTAAGCCGGATATTTTTTATGTCAGATGCCTGTATTCATTTTGGTGGATTAAATTGATAGGTATTATACTTAATAAGCCAGTTGTATATCATTTAAGCAGTGATAACCATGCGCAATACAGCAAAGTAAAATTAAAAACTTTGCCATCAATAACTTTAAGGAACTTTTACATTTGGGCAACTCAGTTTTCAGCTATTGTTATTTCCCAGACAAAAAGACAGGCGGATTTATATAAAAAAACATTTAATATCTCACCTACAGTAGTGTATAATGCACAATTGCCTTGCAATAATCAGGTAATTAAAGATTATTCAAAAATTTCTGTTTTGTGGTTGGGGAAAACTTTTAAAAATCCGGAAAGGTTTACCGAGCTTGCAGCCAGGATGGGGAACCAGAATAGATTTGAGTTTTTGCTCGCGGGATTATTTACGGAAAATCAAAGCAGTTACTTTTCAGCAATGCAAAAGAATGCAACCAACTTCAAATATCTTGGGTATCTAAGCAGAAATGAAGTATACGAGGAATTAGATAACGCCCATGTTTTAATCAATACAAGTGATGCTGAAGGCTTCCCCAATACATTTATTGAGGCGTGGTTCAGGGGAGTAATTGTAATTTCTGACAAGATTGATCCTGATAATATTTTGATTGATAACGGAATCGGATTTATATGCAAGAATACTTCCGAAATGGAATTAAAATTAAAGGAATTGTTTGCAGGTGATTTAACGAAAGCGAAAGAATATTCTGCAAAAGCAAAAGAATATGCGTTTAAGAATCACAATATTAATGTGGTTTCGAAAGAGATATTTCAGATTATTCAAGGACTTTATCAATAATAATGGCAAAGCTGATATTTCGCAATTCTGATTTCAGAAGTTACAGAATTCCTTTTTACGATAATTTGTGCGTTAAAAATGATATTCGTTTTATTTTTAAACATAATGAGGTCCCTGAGAAGTACAATCATATATCTCTTTCCGCATCAAAATCATCATTCTGGAATGACAGGACCTTTATGCGGAAGTGCATAAGAATGTTATTATCGGAATATGATATTTTTGTTGCTTCTTTACCAACCAGTTCGATTAGCGTTTTTGGAATATTATTCTCAAAATTAAAAAGACGGAAAGTAATTTTGTGGGTTGAGAGATGGCATGTTCCATCTGGTAAAGGACTTAAAACAGTCTTAAAAAGGAGATACATAAAGTTTATTTACAATCTGGCCGATTCATATTTTGTTGGCGGAACAAAATCGGAAGAATTCGTATTGGATTTTGTTAAGGCAGATAGCAGTACCGTATTCAAAGGGTTACAAGCCAATTTGGATCTTAGTCGCTTTAATCCATCAAATATTAATATTCAAATTCCTAAGGATCATTTAATATTTCTTTATCTCGGGCGCTTTATTGAGTTTAAAGGAATTTTTCATCTTATTGAGGCATTCTCTATAGTGAACAGGAACTTCAGTAAAATAACATTGATATTGATAGGTGATGGTAAGTTAAAAGACAGCCATGAAAAATATGCTGAAAATCTGAGGCTTTCGAATTTATTATTTTTACCCCCCATTGATGATAATGATAACTCGTTGAAAGCCGGATTTTACAATTTGTGTGATGTGTTTGTTCTTCCTTCAACAATTGTGAATAATCAGACCGAAGGATGGGGATTGACAGTGGGAGAAGCAATGTCCTTGGGGAAACCAGTAATTGTAACTGATGCTGTTGGTTGCTCGATCGATATGGTCAAAAACGGTATCAATGGTTATATAGTTAAACATGGCTGCTCCAAAGCTTTAGCCGTGGCACTTACTAAGACGATAGAGAATAAGGAAGAATTAAGGATTATGGGCAAGAAAAGCAGAGAAATGTTTGAGGAAAGAATTTCTTACGAGAAAATGTCGGAAGGATTGTTAAAAGCTATTGATTATACATTAACATGTTAAGAAGAATGTACTTCATAAGAAAAATCCTAAGTATTTTTGCAAAAATATACTACAAGATTAAAGTTGTTGAGCCAGTTATTATTAGTGGAGAACAATTCCAGGTAATTAAGAGTCAGAATTACTCCTATTGGAAACATTTCACCAGAAATAAGCTTATTGAACCTGAAATTTTTCTTATACTAAAAGAATATCTGAACGAGGGAGATGTTTTTTTTGATATTGGTGCATTTGTTGGTTCACATTCTTTATATGCATCAAGAAAAGTCGGTAGAAATGGTCAGGTCTTTTCATTTGAACCAAACCCTTTTAATGCACAGGAATTAAGAAAGAATATTTTATTAAACGGGATTGAGAATATTTCAGTTTTTCAAATTGCACTGGGGGGCTCAAATCGCAAATTTGATTTCTGTTTACCTAAAAGACATGGAGATAAGACTTCATTTTTAATAAATTGCAATAGTGCTAATAAAATCAGTGTTGATGAGAGAACCTTAAAATCCTTTGCCGAGGAACAAGAAGTCTCCCCGTGCTTAATCAAAATAGATGTTGAAGGGTTTGAGTATGAAATATTTAAAGGCTCTGAAAGCTATTTTATCAACAATAAACCAAATACTATCTGTGAGATCCATCTTGAGCTTTTAACTAAAGAAAAAATCGAATACCTTTTCAATTTCTTTCATTATTATCCGAAAGTGCGTTTGGTTTCGGGTATTGACCTTCCTGGTATAAAAAAATGGGAAAATATATCTCTGGAAGACGTGCTTAAATCAAAAAGGGCAACAATCACGGTTTTTTTAACCAGTTAATATTTGCATGGAAAAGATGAACATTTTTCAAATAATGGGTTGTACATCGGATCAATATGCGTCACTTGAGCATTATCTTGTGCTAAAGGCAAAAATTTGCAGGGAAAATGGATCAGGATTCGTAGTGGCTTATAATAACATACCAGCATCGCGGGATTTTATAAATGATTTATTAAACCAGGGGGCAATTCTCGAAAAATTAGAAGCAAATTCAATCCTGAATCTTGCTTTTCATATAAAATTTTTTCGGATAGTAAAAAAATATAAGATTGACGTTTTACATGCTTATTTTGCTCCGACCAGACATTACGCGGTTTTCTTAGCCTGGCTATTCGGAGTAAAAAGGAGATACAGGCAGGCAGCAAATCTTCCTTTGTCAGGTAAACGTAAATCAGGATTAAAATTCAGGATATTTCTTTTAAGACATCGGATACTTGCATCTTTCGCTTCAAAATACATTTGCCGGTCAGTTGCCGTTAGAAATGAATATCTGGAAATGGGAATAAAGTCCGAAAAACTGAGTGTTGCAGACGGAGGAGCAGATATTGAAAAGTATAAGAAATTTGAAGTATCAAAAGAGGAACTTTTGGATTTTTATCCGGGTGTTAACAGAATGATTATAGGCACAGCTTCGAGATTAGTCAAAGAAAAGGGGATACCCACTTTGGTTGAATCAATTGCAAAATTGAAAAAAGAGTTTGACATTGTTTGTCTGATTTTGGGTGAAGGTCCTGAAATGGAAACCCTGATCCGGGTAATTAAGAATAATGAACTAAAAGACCATGTTAAGCTTCTGGGGCATAAGAATGAATTGGAAAAGTATTACAATATTCTAGATGTTTATGTATCTCCGTCATTTTCAGAAGGTATGAGCAATTCAGTACTTGAAGCCATGGCTTGTGAAGTCCCAGTTGTTTTATCTGATATTGAACCCAACAAAGAAATTATCCGAGTTGCACAAAATCAAGGATTATATGTTGGTGAGCTTTTTAAGGTTGGTGATCCGGAAGACCTTTATATAAAATTAAGATCTCTTTTAGAAAAAAATAACAAAGTAGAAATTGGTAAAAACGCGAGAAAAATAATTGCTGATAATTTTAGTATTAATCACAGAATTAGTAAAGAATTTGAAATCTACAAAATGCAAAATTAATGTGTGGTATTTGCGGAGTAATTGATAAAAATAGAATAAATCCTACAATTCTGTTAAATATGGCCGCATCTTTAAAACATCGTGGCCCTGATAGTGTTAATATCCAAATAGTTGATAATGTCGGACTGGGTCATGCCAGATTAAGGATTTTAGATCTTTCAGAATCAGCAAACCAGCCAATGTCAAATGAAGATGACTCAATATGGCTTGTTTATAACGGGGAATACTATACGTTCCGGGAATATCGTGAAGTACTTTTAAATAAAGGGCATAAGTTCAAATCTAATACTGATAGCGAAGTAATCCTTCATTTATATGAGGAATACGGGATGGACTTTGTTTCCTGCTTAAGAGGGATGTTTGCAATTGCAATCCTGGATCTGAGAAAAGATAAACTGATATTGTTAAGAGACAGGGTTGGTATAAAACCCTTGTTTTATTATCATGATGGCAGTAAATTCTTGTTTGCTTCCGAAATCAAAGCGATAATGCAATATCCCGGAATTATAAGGAATATGGATTTGGAATCTTTGCGAACCTATTTCAGTTTGGGATACATCCCCGGGGAAAATTCAATTTATGATAAAATAAAGAAATTACCGCCGGCCCATGTCTTAACTTTTCATGAACATAACGTGGAAATCAAACGGTATTGGTCACTCCCCGATACCATAATATTTAAGGAAGAAAATTCAGCCAGGGAAGAATTGGAATCATTGCTTTTGGAATCTGTTAAAATGCAGATGATAAGCGATGTGCCCCTTGGAGTTCTTTTATCCGGGGGACTTGACTCTAGTCTGGTGGCAAGTATTATGGCATCCCAATCTGACAGGCCGATAAAGACATTTTCAATTAGCTTTAACGAAGAAAAATACAATGAAATTGAACATGCAAGAAATGTTGCCAGGCATATCCAGTCAGAACATTTTGAATATAAAGTGGATCTGGAGAAAAGTGAAATAATTGAAGACCTTGTTTATTATTATGATGAGCCATTTGCCGATTCATCTGCTATACCCACTTATTATGTTTCGAAACTGGCAAAAAAAGAAGTTACTGTTGTTTTGTCAGGTGATGGAGGAGATGAATTATTTGCAGGCTACAATTGGTATGACTGGATGCTCAAATACGCGGCATTTAACAGAATTCCCCAAAATGTAAGAAGATTATTATCGGATATGTCCAATTCCATCCCACTGCATTTTAAGGGAAAGCATTTTATGGGTGTACTTAAACTGGAAGAATTTGACACCTTTTTTGAACGGACTTCATTATTCTCTAATAGTGAATTAAAACTTCTCTTAAAAAATGAGTGTTCCGGTAATTTTTACCAGCAGTATAAATCAAATTATTACAATTCAGGCGATTCTTTACTAAAACGCCTGACAAGAACCGACTTTAGTTATTATTTGCCTGATGATGTTCTGACCAAAGTTGACCGGGCAAGCATGGCAAACAGCCTGGAAGCAAGAGTTCCTTTGCTTGATCACAAAATATGTGAGTTTGCATTTAGCTTATGTGATAGTTTAAAGATAAAAGACATTCAGCGAAAATATCTGTTAAAGCAGGTTGCCCGAAAATGGTTACCGCCCGATTTTAATTTTACAAGGAAACAAGGCTTTTCTATTCCCCAGTCTGAATGGCTTAAAAGTCGTTATCATGATAAGATTCTTGATTTGCTTTCAAACGACAACTTCTTAAACAGGTCATATGTCGGTAAATTGCTCAAAGACCATCGCGCAGGCACAAGAAATAATTCCAAAAAATTATGGCCGATTCTTATTTTCTTAATATGGCAAAAGAATGCTGGAAGCAGTATATTATAGCATAGTAATTCTTACTTCGGTTTTCTTTTTTGGTCGTTTCGGTCTCAATAAGCTAAGTTTGCTTGT
The DNA here is from genome assembly GCA_034679225.1 of Bacteroidales bacterium. GTDB lineage: Bacteria > Bacteroidota > Bacteroidia > Bacteroidales > VadinHA17 > LD21. The sequence goes on from JAXDBC010000080.1 coordinate 7,171, forward strand.
TTTCATTATCTTTTGGGAAGGATTGTTTAATTATTTGGGTAATCTTATTCCCGGCCTGTGGGAATTCTTTAAGATTTTCTTTTTTCTGTATGTATTGTTCTATATGTTGAATCATTTGAAAAGCAAATACTTAATCAGCGAAAGATATTTTAATTTATTGTATTTATTATTTAGTCTGTCATTTTTAATTACTCATTTATTTAACCCGGGCAGTGTATTGACCATTTTAAGTCAATTTCTTTTTAAGTACTCTGCTTTTTTTCTTTTTTTATATATCATTAAAGAGCTGTTTCAATCTGAACATAAGTTGTCTTACGTGTTAAGTCTTTTAATTTCAGCAATCTTTATTCAGATATTCCTGAGTTTCGTTAAAATAATAATTTATGGTCTTAAATCAGAATCTATTGTTGGTTCCGTTCAATATATCGGAGGTGGAGCAGCAGTGGTTTTAACTTTTGTCTTTCTTATATTTTTCTCAATAATTCAGATCGAAAAGAGATTCAGGTTAAAAAAATACATTTATCTTTTACCAATAATTGTTTTTATTGCAAGTTTAAAACGGGCTCCGGTTTTTCTTTATCCGGTTTTTTACTTTTTCCTGGTCATATTCCCTTATAAAAAACTCAGTTTGAATAATATTGTTAAATATGTGCCGGTGGTATTACTGCTTTTCTATTTTGGAGTCAGAACCAATGCAACTTTAAACCCTGAAAATTCAAATTGGGGTTCATTCAATTTGAAGTATGTGACCGACTATATGTTTGAATATAATTTTGGAACATCAAAAGTTTATGAAATAAACGAAACAGATATTACATCAGGAAGAGGGGGAAGTTTATTATTATTGTTTCAGCCAGGAAAAATAGGACTTCAGAATGCAAAGGAAATTCTGTTCGGACAAGGTATTGTTGACTATGCCTTGTCATCGGAAGGCAGATTTGTCGGAGGAAAGGCATATGGTATTGAACATTATGGATTGTTAAGTTCAGCTGTTGTAATCTTCTATTCCCTTGGCCTTTCAGGATTTATTTTTATGGTTTTGATGTCACTTTATATTATTTTCCTGATAAGAACAAAACGCTTACTGTGGATAATTCTGATCTTGTATATTTTCGAGTTGTTTTTTTATGGGAATCAGTTATTTATAAATCATGCCTCAGCGTTCTTAATAATTTTTTCTATTTATTATTCAAATTATTTCGAGCTAAAGGTTCCAATCATGCCTCTTAAGAAGTATTCCGGGTATGAGTGACAAGGAAAAGTTGTTATTTATTAATCCTCATCAGTTTGGCCATACCGCCGGCTATTACTACTACTGCAAATATCTGAGAACAGAATATAATATAAAGTATTTGGGTTTTGATGAAGGACTGAAGAAGCTGGTTATGCCTGGAACCAATGTGATTTATATTCAGCAAAAGAAAAACAAGATCCTGCGGATTTTGAATTTTTTATACAACTCAATAAGGGAAAGCTATAGATGCAACTATGACATTTTATATGTTTATTCATTTTATTTATCTTTTATTATTGGGCTATTCGCCAAAAAATCACGAAAAATATTGGATATTCGAACATGTTCAGTTTCGGCGAATCCTTTGAAAAGAAGACTGATAAACAGATTATTAAGCTTTAATACACTTTTTTTTGATAGAGTAATAGTCTTGTCACCGGATTTGATTAAAGGGCTAATAATAAACCCGCTAAAGTATCATTATCTTCCTTTAGGCTCAGAGAAATATTTTGGCGAGAACCACACATTCGACGATTTGAGATTGTTGTATGTCGGCGCTCTTAATACAAGGAATATATATCAGTCAATTGAAGGATTATATTTTTTCCTGGAACGAAACAATTTCAAACCCCATATTAGCTATACAATTGTTGGTTTTGGAAATATTCATGAAGAAGATACCATAAGAGAATCAATTGACAAATATGGATTAAAGGAATATGTTGTCTTTGATGGCAGAAGAAGTTATGACGAATTACCGGAGTATTTTGAAAAATGTAATATTGGAGTCTCATGGATCCCAAAAACCTCGGTTTTCGATCAGCAGCCTGCAACCAAAACTTTTGAATATCTCATGTCCGGGCTATTTTGTATGGCAACATCGACCAAAGCCAATAAAGATCTGATCAACAACAGTAATGGTATCCTTTTCAATGATAATGCACATGATTTTGCAGATGCTCTGGAAGATGTGTACAAAAACAAAAACAAGTATGATTCAGCCAGGATCCGTGAAACTGTTAAAGAATACTCATGGCAGAATCTGGTTGAGAATAACCTTTTGCCCTTCTTAAAGAGCTTGTAATATAATAAGTTAATAAAATGAGAATTATACTATCCAGCCCTTGTGCAAAATTTACAGCCTTGATCAGGTTTTTCTTTCTGAAGATTCTCTTAATTAAAAAACTGGAAATTAAAGAACTTTCCTACATTGGAACAAACCTGAAAGTGTATATTCAGCGAAATAGCAGAATAACTGTAAATGGGAAAATATACATTTCAGACAATGTTGAATTACAATCACGCGGAAAACTATCATTTGGGAATGCCTGTGCAATCAATTCCTTCAGCCGGATAATTGCATTCGGAGAAATCAAGATAGGGGACAGAGTCAGAATAGCACAGCATGTTTCTATTCTGGATCATGATCACAAATATGATTTTCAGGACGGTATACTTAATACTGCAGGGTTTACAATCAAACCAATAACAATAGGGAATAATGTCTGGATAGCTGATAAGGTAACAATAACCAAAGGTGTCACAATTGGTGATAATGTGATAATTGCAGCCAACTCTGTCGTTACAAAAGATATTGAATCAAATGTAATGGCCGGGGGTGTGCCGGCCAAAACAATAAAGAAACTGATCTAACTTCCAGAGGAATGGATTTTATGAAAAGTGCCGGAATTGATGGAATAAAACAACCTGTTCAGGGTTTGTGGCTTGCAAGACACAGGGATGCAAATGCATGGTATCATATATACCCTGTAGCTCAATCTGAATATGTTTCTCTTCTGCATGTAGTAAGGCATAAAAAGGCAAGCCAGGACATTCCAAAGGTTAAATACCATTTATATAAATCCACATGTCTGGTTTTTGATTTATTAAAAATATTCATTACAGGATTCAAGGTATTATTAAAGCATGAAATCCGGTTCATTGTAACATTTAACCCGGTGCCCTGGGGTTCTGTAGCGTGGATCTTAGCCAGGCTATTTAGAAAACCCATAATACTAGGATTTATCGGAGCTGACTTCAACTATTATCTGAAGAATACAAAATGGAAGTATTTCCTGGTTTATGCCTCAAGGCATTCCAGTATTATAACCGTTACAGGTTACAATATGAAGGAATATTTTTTAAAGCTGGGAATTAATGCTGAAAGGATTTTCGTCTACCCGCATTGTGTTAAGGATGAATTTTTTGTGGATCCCCTAAATGAGAATAGAAAATATGATGTAATAACTGTTTGTAATTTAATTCCACGAAAAAGGGTGCAGGATATTATTCTGGCAATTCATCTTTTAAAGCAAGAAGCTAAGGTAGTGAACCTGTGCATTGTTGGTGATGGGCAGGATAGACTTATGCTTGAAAATCTGGCAAGAGAGAAAGATGTATTGGATTTAGTACATTTTCTGGGCTGGCAATATGATGTCTTGCCATTCTTGAAACAATCGAAAATTTATGTTCAGGCATCATCAGCAGAAGGTTTCTCAATAAGTCTTATTGAAGGTCTCGCGGCTGGTCTGATCCCAATCACCACTAAAGTCGGATCGGAAGGGGATCACATTAAGGATGGATATAACGGGTTCTTTTTCGAAGTCGGTGACTATGCAGGATTGGCAAAACTGATAGAATTCTCATTACTTGAAGAGAATTACTCCAGGATACAGCAAAATGTTCTTAAAGAGAGGGATTATTTCAGAACAAAGAATGCAATACAAATTTGCGATCAGATTATTGAAAGGATTACTCAAGTAAAATGAAAGAAAAGCTTGAAAGTTCTATAGTTTCATTTATTTCATGGCTCGAAAGAAATACTTACGAGTCATATGATGTTTATGATTTTTGGTCCAGTTCTATCGGGATAAAAGCTAAACGATATTTTAATGAAAATAAACTGCTGGCATCACCTCTCGTTGGTGTTTTACAAGTTTTAGACAGCTTTTTTCCGCGTTCAAGATTTCTTTTTGCAAAAAAGAAAAGATTTCCAATTGCTGATAGTCAGTTTGCATCAGCGTATTTAAATTATTATCTGCTGACAAAAGACGAAGTTTATTTGTCCAGAGCAACCGGCCTGCTAAAGCACCTCGAGTCAGTATCATCAAAGACCAAACATGGCATTGGCTGGGGTAATCCATATGACTGGGTTACACTTTTCTTTGAATATCCATCAAACTCACCCTTAATTACCGTTACTCCTTATTGTTTTGATGCATTTCTGTCAGCCTATGAAATTACATCAAATGAGAGTTTTTTAAGAATACTGGAGAAAATATCAATGTTTGTGGCATTTGATATGAAGGAAACGGAATTTCAGGATAATACAGCTGGCTGCAGCTATGGAACCAATGATAACAGTCTTGTTTACAATGCTATTGCTTACAGGGGCGGCACGCTCTTAAAGGCCGGGCGCCTTTTTAAAAATGACGCTTATATAGATAAATCGAGAAAAAACATTGATTATGTAATAAAGCATCAAAACAAGGATGGATCGTGGTATTATTCCGATGATTCACGTTTTATAGATAATTTTCATACTTGTTTTGTATTGAAAAACATAGCACAGGCATATGATTTTTTTGGGGAGGATTATATGCTCCAGTCACTGAAAAAGGGCTACGAATTTTACAAGAAGAATTTTGTCCGCACAAATGGCAGTTTGCGGCATTTTTATAAGAGCAAATATCCAAAATTCAGGAAAATTGAGCTTTATGATTATGCAGAAGCGATTAAAATGGGCATTTTCATGAGAAAGTCAATTCCTGAAGCTTTTTCACTTTCAAAAAAACTAACCGGGCACCTTATTGATAAGTACCAGTTGAAGGAGGGTTATTTTTATACAAGGGTAAATGTTTTAAATATGAAAAATGATATACCTTACTTGCGTTGGCCTCAGGCTCAGATTCTCAATTCACTGACGTCAATGTTGTTGCAGTTATCAGATCTGTCATAGGTTTTACATTTTTGTATCGTGAAGATTTTAATTGATATCGGACATCCTGCCCATGTACATTATTTCAGAAATTTTATTGGAATAATGCAGGGGAGAGGGCATGAGTTCTTAATTACCGCGAGGGAAAAAGAAGTAAGTCACCAGCTTTTAAATAGCTTTAAAATACCATTTTACGACAGAGGAAAGGGTTCAAATAATATTTTTGGAAAAATACTGTATGTTTTAAAGGCTGACAGAGACATATATAAAGTATCAAAAACTCATAAGCCTGATCTTTTTCTAAGTTTTGCATCACCATATGCCGGTCATGTTGCAGCATTAATGGGGAAATCTCACATTTCATTTACTGATACTGAAAATGCCAGGCTCGGTATAATTTCATTTTCTTCTTTTGCTGATTGCATAATAACACCTGATTCATTCAGAGGAAGATTAGGTAAGAAACATGTTTCCTTTAGAGGTTTCATGGAGTTATGTTATTTGCACCCAAAATATTTCACATCGGAGAAAAGCGTAGTTAGTGAATTGGGTCTGGCAGCGAAAGAACCATACGTACTTTTACGTTTTGTTTCGTGGAACGCAAATCATGATATTGGCCAGTCAGGAATACCGTATAATGAAAAGTTGGAACTGGTCAGGAGAATATCAAAGAAAATGAGGGTTTTTATTTCTTCAGAAGGGCATTTACCGGATGAATTGCTGAAATATCGAATTAATATTTCACCTGAAAAAATTCATAGTATTTTGGCATATGCCAGCTTGTACCTTGGAGAAGGTGCGACAATGGCCTCAGAAAGCGCTATTCTTGGTACACCTGCAATTTATATAAACTCATTAACCGCAGGAACAATTGAGGCGCAACAAAGGTATGGGTTGCTATTCAGTTATCGGAATATTAACGGAGTTTTCGATAGACTTGAAGAATTACTGAATAATCCTTTATTGAAAAACACATTCGAAAGAAAAAGGGATAGAATGTTGGAAGACCAGATTGATGTAAACTCGTTCATGGTTTGGTTCATTGAAAATTACCCGGATAGTGCAAGGATAATGAAGAATGATTCTTCTTATCAGGAACGCTTTAGATAGCTGATTCTTTTCACATACTCAAAGGCCATTTTACAGGCCAGTTTTAAAGGTTTATACCCTGTTCCCGATTCGTAATGCCATTGTTTGACAAATATTTATATTGAAATATTAAAACAGAGACTTAAATAAGGAAATTATAGTTTTGCTTATGGGCAGAAGGAACAAAATCCCTCTGCCTTTTTTTTAATCCTGAGGATATTAGAATCATATATAAATCTTATGATTAATAGTTTATTATCATGGAAGATGCTACAATAATCGTTGTTTGCCATCGTTAATATCTAACCAAATAAGAATGCCTATAGAGTTAACTTCTACCAAATAAACTTGGACTAATATACCCGGCCTCCTGCAGGCGGGTTAATTATTATAGGCAATCTAAACAACCTGACATGGATACCTCGGTGAAGAGTAAATTATTAAATCTTGTATTAATTTATCCCAAGGTTTTAGTATTTACATTAATATCCTTATTCTTAACAAAAGGAAGCTTAAACGCGCAACCTGTTTACAATTCTGGACCAAGCATCGCTCCTTTTCCTTTAAAACTGGAACTGTCTTTTAATATTGACAGATCATCAAATGTTTACTTTGTAGTTTGGCCGGGTAATTATAATCCAACCCCGCCACTTGATGCAGCTACACTGAAATGGTATGCAACGCATCCAACTTACACCGGTGCACCGGACAGAGGATCTATTGCATATACGGGTGGTTTGGTAGGAAATGATTATTTGAGGATAATAAACGGTACATTCCAACCAATTAATGTTAATTCAACTTATACAGTTTACGTTGTTGCACAAGAGATTTCAACCAACCTTTTTTCTTCAGTTTACCGGAAGGTTGTAGTTACTCCTCCCTGTCCGCCCGTATACGTCCTAACCGGTTTTCCAATCCCTTCAGTCTGTGTTAATAAAGGCCAGCTCGCGATTTTCACGATTGAATTACCTGATACCGACCCGCTGACACCCGGGAAACAGACAGATGTAAACAAAACCGGTCTTTTTGCAGGAACTACATGGAGCCTTAACTGGGGAGACGGGACTATAAATACCTATACTTCGGCTACTGACAATGATATCCCTACCGATATTGGTTTTATAACACACAACTATACAACAGCATCAAACTGTGTTTATAATGTTATTCTTACTGTTAAAAATCCCTGCGGCGAAACAACTCCTGTGACTTATCCCGTTGATGTCCATGGCCGCGATCAGGGTGATAACGACGGTCAGATAATCATTGAGGATGTTGCCTCCGGCGAGACTGCCGTTGTCGAGGTCTGTGAAGGTACGCAGCATATTTTAACCATGCGTGATATCAGTCACTGGAACTGCCAGAACCCGACTTTCCCCGATGGTACTCCTGCTCCGCCGAACGATGAACCAAGAACAATTCAATGGGTGTACGGAGAAGACAACGGAGGAGCTATACGAAACACAATCGGAACAACTCTTGGCACACTTGCACCGGTGATCATTGGTGGATCTAATCCTGCCACCACGACCAACGGATATGAACAGCTTCCGGTGATAGGGCCGATAACGGCAACCGGCCAGCTTAGTCAGACAATACTGATCCCCGAGGACTGCCGCGCAGGTGAATACTTCGATGTCTACCTGCGAAACTGGAACAAATGTAACCCTTACCCGGCCGACCCGCCGGTTTTTGCGCGTATAAGGATTCTTGTTGTCGATGCCCCGGATGCCCCCACGGTTCCGGACCGTACAATCTGCTTTGGAGAGGACAGGACACTAACGGTTACAAGCACCCCGACCGGTACCTTAACCTGGTACTCCGATGCAGCTCTTACTACCAATGTCGGAACAGGTGCAACATACATTCCAACACAAACCGACCCCGGCGTTTACTCTTTCTGGGTAACCGACCAGGAAGTTGGAGGACTTAATTGTGTCAGCCCCGCCACTAAAGTCACTCTTACAATCAGGGAAAACATCGATCGGCCCGGTGTGATAACCGGTTCCACGGGTACCTGCCCCGATGTAAACGGTCTTGTTTACAGTGTTCCTGCTGTCCCGATGACCAAACCCATCGGGGGAGAAATGGAGTATGTATGGAGTGTCGGTTCGGGCCTTACAATAACATCAGGACAGGGTACCCGCCAGATCACTGTCGACGTGGGCTCAATAACCGGAAACAGGAATATTAACGTTTTCCTCAGATACAAAACTAATCCGCAATGTAATTCAAACGACAGGAACCTTACTCTTGCTGTTTATTCAACAGCTCATAATCCGGGTGTCATAGCCGGGACCAATGTTTGTCCGGGCAGCACCGTCAATATTACAAGCACAACGGCTGCCTCGACAGGTACTCCGGCATCATCGGGACCGGTTTACAGCTGGCACAGGTCCGTGGCACCTTATACATCCTGGACAGCTCTCTCGGGCTCAAACTCAACCTTCAGCGAGACCATTAACACACCAGGAACGTACCGTTATCGCCGTACTGCAACTTTCGGATGCGGTACTCCGGTAAGTACAACGGTCGATGTTCATGTTTACTCAACCAGCCACAACCCGGGCTCAATAACCAGTTCAAACATATGCAGGGGCCAGACGGTGTCAATAGCAAACGCTCAAAGCGCATCCACAGGCACCCCGGCATCATCGGGACCGGTTTACAGCTGGCACAGGTCCGTGGCGCCTTACACTTCATGGACTTCGCTCACGGGTTCCAGTGCCACTTTCAGTCAGACTATGAATACTCCGGGTGTTTACAGGTACAGGCGAACCGCTACCTTCGGATGCGGATCGTCAGTTAACACCACGGTCGATGTAACTGTTTATTCAACATCCCATAACGCCGGATCGATTAGCGGCAACGATATCTGCCCCGGAGGTACGATAACAATCAATAGCATAACTGCTGCTTCTACCGGCACTCCTGCCTCATCAGGGCCAAACTATAGCTGGAGAAGAGCCCCCGGACCCGCGTTTTCAACCTGGACTAACCTTACAGGTTCAGCAGCAACATTCACCGAGTCTCTTACAACCCCCGGTACCTATAGATATGAACGAAGGGCTGCTTTTGGATGCGGTTCGGCTGTCACTACAACAACCGACATCCGTGTTTTTTCAACGACTCATAATGCCGGATCAATTTCCAATACCAACGCCTGCGCAGGAAGTCCATTCACCATTGCAAGCGCTTCGGCAGCTTCAACCGGAACACCTGCTTCCACGGGTCCGACTTACAGTTGGGAGAGAGCTCCTGGTCCTTCATTCACTGCATGGACGGCTTGTCCCGGCACCGCGGCAACAATTACCGAAACCATTACAACACCCGGGATTTACCGCTACCGCCGAACAGCATCATTCGGATGCGGAACTCCGGTCAGCACCACAGCTGATGTTACGGTTTATTCAACCACACATAACGCGGGCGTAATAAGCGGTGCTCCGGTCTGCGAGGGTGGAACGGTAAATATATTGAACACAACAGCAGCATCAACAGGAACTCCTGCATCATCGGGGCCAGTCTACAGCTGGCACAGGTCAGTGTCGCCATTCAGCTCATGGACAGCCCTCTCCGGATCGGGAGCGACCTACAGTGAGACGATGAACACCGCTGGAACTTACCGCTATCGCCGCACGGCAACATTCGGATGCGGATCTCCTGTAAACACCACCGTTGATGTGGTTGTCAATCCTCTTCCCGAACCTGATATCTCCGGCGCTGACAATGTCTGCCAAAATGAAGAGGAAATATACACCACTCCTTACCTTGCCGGCCATACCTATACCTGGTCAACAAATCTTGGCACCATAGTCAGTACAAACGCCAACTCGGTGACCATCAGATGGAATAATATCGGAAACGGAAGCGTTACGGTAACCGAGACAATTACAGCCACGGGTTGTAATAAAACAACCACTCCCTATGCCGTTACAGTCAACCCGGGACCGCCTACCGCGGCTCCGGCGTTTGTGTCGGGCGCAACAAACATCTGCCGCGACGGAAGTCTTGTGATCGATGTTTCAGATGTTGCCACGGCAATAGAATATATATGGGATTTCTCGTGGATACCGGGTGCCAACGACGCGGTAACGCCAACGAGCCAGGTATCAATAGATCTCGCCGGTATGAACCCGGGAAGCTATTCCGTAACCGTTGCCGGTTCAAACGGCTGCGGAACCGGTCCGTGGATGACACCGGCCCACTCATTTAACATTAACGACATACCCCAGCTTGCATTACTCAGCAATTCTGTTTGCAGTGATGAACATTCAGCTATAACTTTCTCAATATCCAATGCCGGTCCGACGATAACCGGACTTACATATAATATTACATCTATTAATATGAATTCCCTGTTGCCATCGGCCGGTTCGCCGGAAACAGGTACGGGCTTCGCGGCAAATGTTATCGAGGATGATGCATATACAAACAAGACCTCAGCGAATGTTAACGTGATTTACAGGGTGGTTCCTGTAAGCCTGGAGGGTTGCACAGGAGATCCAAGGGACGTAAGCCTGGCGGTTATGCCTGAACCAGTGCTTGCCCAGCTGAGTACATCGAAATGCAGCGATGCAGCCCTTGGTTTTAACCTTGCTGTTGCCGCCGGAAGTTCAGCAGCAGCATCCTATAATATTACAGCCATTAATCCCAATGGCCTTACAGCTTCCGCGGGCGCCCCTGCCACCGGCAACGGACTTACGGCCAACGTGATCGCTGATGATGCCTGGAGAAATACCACCAATGCTCCCGTAGATGTTGTGTATTCAATCGTTCCTGTCGGATCAAACGGATGTAAGGGCGACACTTATACCATGACCATCATCGTCAATCCCGAGCCGGTTTCGTCAAACATAAATACTACAAGGTGCAGCGACGTTCCCGCGGGCATCAACCTTTCAGTTGCTACAGGCAGCGTTCAGGCGGCAACATATAATATTACGTCCATCAATTCAAACGGATTGACCGCTTCGGCAGGCTCTCCTGCCACCGGTACGGGTTTTGCGGCCAATGTGATCGCTGATGACGCCTGGACCAACACCACCAATGTCCCGGTCAGTGTGGTCTACACCGTGGTACCTGTCAGCGTAGCCGAATGCCAGGGAGAGCCCTTCACGGTAAGCATAACCGTCAACCCCGAACCTTCGCTTGCCAATCTTTCAAACGAGGTGTGCAGTGATGATCCTTCGGGAATAACACTTGCTGTTGCAGGATCAAGCATTCCGGCCGCTACTTACAATATAACAAATATTAACAACGGCGGTCTGATAGCCTCAGCAGGCTCACCCGCCGTTGGCAACGGACAACTTGCAGACGTGATAGCCGATGATGCCTGGACCAACAAGACCAACGGCAACGTGAACGTTGTTTATACAGTTGTTCCTGTCAGCGGCGACGGTTGTCCGGGCAATCCGGTCGATGTAACACTTACCGTTAAGCCTGAACCTGTTCTTGCTAACCTCAACAGAAGTATCTGCAGCGATGCAGCCTTCGGATTCAACCTGAGCCTTGCACTGGGAAGTTCTCCTGCTGCCAGTTATAATATAACAGCCATCAATTCCAACGGGTTGACTGCATCCGCGGGCAATCCCTCCACGGGCAACAATCTGCCTGCCAATGTCATAGCGGATGATGCATGGACCAACACCACCAACGCTCCCGTGAATGTCGTTTATTCCATCGTTCCGGTTGGTGTAAACGGCTGTTCAGGTGATACCTACACCATGACAATCACAATCAATCCCGAGCCTGTCCTAGCAAACCTTAATACTTCAAAGTGCAGCGACGCGGCCTTTGGATTCAGCCTTGCAACTGCAGCCGGAAGCGTTGCTGCTGCCAGGTATAATATTACTGCAATTAATTCCAACGGATTAAGCGCATCTGCAGGCTCTCCTGCCACCGGTGACGGGCTCCCTGCAAATGTCATAGCAAACGACGCATGGACAAACACCACTTCCGCCCCGGTCGATGTAATCTACACGGTTGTACCGGTGAGTGCATCCAATTGCCCCGGCAAGCCGATGACTGTCACGGTAACCATCAATCCTGAGCCTGTCCTTGCAAACCTTAATACTTCACTCTGCAGCGATGCTGCTCTGAACTTCAATCTTGCAACTGCAGCCGGTAGCGTTCCGGCGGTAACATATAATATTATTTCAATCAATTCAAACGGATTGACCGCTTCAGCGGGTTCCCCCGCGGCAGGCAACGGACTCCCTGCCAATGTCATCGCGGATGATGCCTGGAGGAATACGACAGCTGTTCCGGTTAATGTAATTTATACAGTCGTTCCGGTGAGTGCAGGGAACTGTACAGGTAATCCGGCGACAGTAACAATACAGGTGAATCCCGAGCCTGTCATGGCTACTCCGGGGACCACGGTATGCAGCCGCGGAGCGACCGGCATAACACTTGCCGTCAATGCAAGTGGTGTTGCAGCGGCAACATACACGATAACAGCCATTAATTCAAACGGACTTATAGCTTCAGCGGGTTCCCCCGCTACCGGTTCCCTGCTCCCGGCCTCTTCAATTGCTGATGATGCCTGGATCAACACCACTTCAGCGAACGTCAACGTGGTTTACACAGTAATTCCGGTGAGCGCAGGGGGCTGTGAAGGTAACCCGGCCGACATTACCATTGTTGTAAAGCCGGAGCCGGTAATAAGTCCGGATCAGGTCACCAGCGCATGTTCAGGTAATGCCCTTGACTTCGAAATCGGGCTTGATAATTTCACCAATCCTGCCGCCGGTGTCACTTTCACATGGAGTGCCCCGACACTTAATCCCTCCGATCCCGCATTCACGGGAGGAACGGCACGCGGTGTAGCTTCATCGGCAAATATTACAGATACCTTCGTTAATACCCTTGGTCAGGTCGGTACAGCAACCTATACCATAACTCCTTACTATAACGGATGCACGGGTCAGCCTGTCGATGTTGTGATTAATGTCGGTTCCGAACCTGTCCTCGATCCGAACCTCGGCGACTATGCCTGCAGCAACACTGCCATAGGACTTGTTCTGAAAGAAGCAGCCGGATCGGTAACGCCGTCACATTACAATATCATATCGGTCAATTATGAAAGTGGCCTGACACCGGCAGCTACAAATGCCGTTATTCCGGATGCAAACGCGGCGGCAACATTCCTGTCGGGCGATATTTACGAAAACTATACAGGTGTCAACAAGTCTGTTACCTATCGTGTACAGCCGGTACTGGCTCCTGACTGTTTCGGTGATCCGGTCGACGTGGTGATGATAATCCGTCCCCAGCCGGTGGTAGCGCCCGGGCAGGTCAAGACCGTCTGCTCAGGTGTAGCTATAAACCATGAGATACTTCTTATTCCTGCCAACACACCGGCAGGAACTCTGTTCAACTGGAATTTACCGACTATCAGCAACGGAACGGTTCAGGGAACGGCAGGAGTCGATGTGGCCGCCGATCCGGCAGGAACCTTGCATATAACCGACATCATTGACAATCTTAGTTCTGATCCGATAACTGCAACCTATAAAATCATCCCGGTAAGCGCAGATGGTTGTTCGGGTAATGAAACTCCTGTTGTCATTACAATCAATCCGGAGCCATTGCCTCCTGCAATATCCGGCAGGACCGATCTCTGTGTTGATGATTTTCCCGTTTCTTACACCGTAACACCGACATCCGGGTCTACGTACCACTGGACAGTCGATCCGGCTGTGGGCATCAAGACATTAGACTACAACACCAGTGCAATAATGATAAGAGCCGCTGCCACGCCAGGCACGGGGAATATAACTGTTTATGAAACCAACTCGCTCGGTTGTTCAGGCGATCCTTTCTCACTGCCGGTCCAGGTATGGGAAAGCGCTGCACCCGAGGATATCACCGGTGATCCGGTAGTTTGCGCATACACTACCCATACATACAGCGTAAGCTTCAGGGCTGGTTCAACCTACAGTTGGACACTTCCCGGCGGAGCGGCAATAATTGGCAATCCTTCGGCAAACAGCATATCGGTGCTTTTTGGAAATGTGGGCGGAACAATCATGGTACGTGAGACTAATATCGCCGGATGCGTCACCAATCATAATCCTTTCTCGGTAACCGTCAATCCTCTTCCTTCAGCCAATATCAGCAACGGAGGAAACATGTGCGACGGAGAAAGCAGACCGCTGAGCGTGTCATTCATTGGAACGGCGCCCTTCGATTTTACCTATGCAATAAACGGTGTTAACCAAACTCCGGTACACACGAGCGACAACCCATATATCATAAATGCAACTCTGGCCGGAACATACTCCATAGTGAGCGTAAGTGATGCCACCGGATGCACTGCTGCCGGAACGGGAAGTACCACAATAACTTATTTCCCGAAACCGACGGGTATAATCAGCGGAGTCGGAGAACTCTGCCGCGGCAACTCTGCAACACTCACGATGACATTTACCGGAGTTGCTCCCTACAGCTTCTCTTATAGCGACGGGGTGAATCCTGATATTGTGGTTACCAATCATCCGAACAACGTCTATACGGTGAGTGTTTCGCCGCTGGTCACATCAACCTACACTCTGACATCGCTCACCGACCATAACAATTGCGAGGGAGAGCTGTCGGGCTCGGCAACCATCAACGTTAACCAGCCACCTTCGCTCTCGCTGGCCGGAACTAACCTGACATGCCATAATGTACCTACAGGTGAGATCGATATGACCATCACCGGAGGAACGGCTCCCTTCGGCATATCATGGACAGGTCCCAATGGATTCACGGCACCCACTGAGGATATATCAGGACTCAGCGAAGGCTATTATGCTGTTACGGTCAACGATTCAAAGGGATGTTCGGCAACGGCCAATATCACCCTTACACAACCGCAGGCGCTGAATGCAACCGTAGATCACAGCCCGGTAACATGTTACAACGCTGCTGACGGCAGCATCATAATTTCAGGTGCAAGCGGAGGATACGGAACATATGAATACTCCATTGACGGCGGTCTGAACTGGCAGCCGGCGGGCACTTTCGACGATCTTGCCCCCGGAAACTATGAAGTCATGATCAGAGATGCGGCTAATCCGCATTGCGAGAAAACACTGAATCCGAATGTGGTCATAACGCAACCGGCTGAGCTGAATGCAGTGGTCACAACGGTTGATGTTTCATGTAACGGATCGAACAACGGCAGGATTACCATATCCAATCCGGCCGGAGGTTACGGAACTTATGATTACAGTATTGACGGCGGAAATGAATGGCATCCTACAGGAAGCTTCAGCAATCTGAGCCCTGCCACTTATGATGTCAGGATCAGGGACAGGGCCTATCCTCTGTGTATTGTTGTCCTTCCTGCAGCTACTATAAACCAGGCGGATCCCATTACAGCTGATGTGGTATCGGTTAATGTAACATGTAACGGCGCCAATGACGGTACAATAACGATATCGAATCAGCTTGGCGGAACGGGCCTTTATTCATATTCAGTGAACGGAGGTTTATCATGGCAAACATCCGGCACCTTCAGCGGCCTGGCTCCCGGGATCTACGATGTGAGGATAAGGGATGCAGCTGATATTAATTGCGAGGAAGTTCTCGAACCTGACCTGGAGATCACACAACCTGATAAACTGTCTGCAACTGTTGCCAGTACTGCCGTGACATGTTACGGAGCCAATGATGGCACGATCACTATCAGTAATCCTCAGGGAGGATACGGGACATATGAATTCAGCATCAACGGAGGCGGTACATGGCAGCCATCAGGCAGCTTCACCGGCCTGGCACCAGGTTATTACAATGTTATAACACGCGATCAGGCTCATCCCTCATGCGTAGTCGTTCTCAATAATTCCCTTCAGATCACCCAGCCGAATGTTCTTTACGGTGTGATCGCAACGGCAATGGTTAGCTGTAACGGAGCGAATGACGGTATAATTACCGTGAACAATCCAACAGGAGGCCATGGTACATATGAGTTTTCAAGTGATGGAGGCAGCACCTGGCAGGCTGGAAGCAGTTTCAGCAATCTCGCGCCCGGAACCTATGATGTCAGGATGAGGGATGCGGTCAATCAGGCATGTGAAACAATACTGAATCCATCAGTCGTCATCACCGAACCGGCTGTTCTTTCAGCCGTGGTGGACAAGACAGAAATAAGCTGTTTCGGCGCCAATGACGGCAGGATAGTTATTTCATCTCCTTCCGGCGGCTATGGCAGCTATGATTACAGCATCAACGGCGGAACTGACTGGCATTCTACGGGAAGCTTCAGCAATCTCAGCCCCGGCTTATACGATGTAAGAATACGCGACAGAGCCCATCAAACATGCGTTGTGATCCTTGATGCTGCCCTGGAAATTACTGAACCAGCAGTTCTGTCTGCCGGTGTTGACGCCAGCCCCGTTACATGTAACGGCGCCAATGACGGCAGGATAGAGATCACAGGAGCAACCGGAGGCTACGGCAGCTACCAGTACACGATCAACGGAGGCGCTGCATGGCAGAATTCTGGTATCTTCAACTACCTGGCTCCCGGAAGCTACGATGTAAGAATAAGGGATGCAGCAAATATTGCCTGCTCCATGATTCTTGATCCGGCGCTGGTAATAAGCCAGCCTGCCAAATTGTCAGCAACAGTAAATGGCACTCCGGTAACGTGTTACGGCGCCGGCGACGGGACAATTACAATCACCAATCCTCAGGGCGGTTACGGAACATACCAGTACAGCATCAATGGGGGTCTAGACTGGCAGGACAACGGCGACTTCAGTTCGCTTGTCCCGGGCTACTACCATATTCAGATACGCGATGCAGCCCACCCATCATGCGTGGTTGTTCTTAACGGTTCATTCAGGATAAGCGAGGCTGCAATCCTGGCGGCAAACGTCACACACACCAATCTGAGCTGTTTCGGCGAGGATAACGGTTCAATCAGTATCACCAATCCTTCAGGAGGCTATGGCACATATGAGTATTCAATTGACGGAGGCGGCAGCTGGCATCTGACAGGCAGTTTCACAGGACTGACTCCCGGAAGTTATGATGTTCAGATACGCGATCTTGCTCATCCCTCATGCGTGATAGTTCTCAATCCTGACCTGCAGATCACCGAACCGGCTGAGTTGTCTGCCACTGTGCTTAGTACAGCCATAACATGCTATGGCGCCAATAACGGTACAATCAGCATCACCAATCCTTCAGGAGGCTACGGTACATACCAATACAGCATCAACGGAACAAGCTGGCAGGGATATGGTACTTTCAGCAACCTTTCACCTGCATCGTACGAAGTCAGTATCAGGGATGCAGCTAATCCTCTCTGCGTGGTGGTTCTCGATCCGGCAATGGAAATTACAGAGCCGGCACAGCTGGCTGCGACAATTGGCAGTACCAATGTTTCATGTTTCGGCGGAAATGACGGTACCATAACAATTACCGGCGCAACCGGCGGATACGGTACATACGATTACAGCATCAATGGCGGCGGATCATGGAATTCAACAGGAATATTTACGAACCTGATGGCGGGCAGCTACAACATCCTTATAAGGGATGCCGCTCATCCGGAATGCATAATTGTTCTAAACAATGCCTACCTCATCACGCAACCGGCTATGCTATCGGCAACGGTAAGCAAGACCGAGGTATCCTGCAACGGTTATGATGACGGGACGATCACCATTAGCAATCCGCTTGGCGGTTATGGTACATATGACTATTCAATTGACGGAGGAGGCAGCTGGCAACCTGCATCCGGCAGTTTCAGCAACCTCTCACCCGGCACCTATGATGTCAGGATGAGGGATGCCGAACATCCTTCCTGTTCTGTTATACTCTATCCGAACCTGCTGATAACCGAACCGCTTCCGCTTGCAATGTCAACCACGGGAGACATCGTTCTCGACTGCTTCGGCGATACTGACGGCATGGGCACATTCTATGCTTCGGGCGGAACAATGCCTTATACCTTCGTGGTGGATGATAACACCGCAGGAGGCACTGTGGCAGCACCCGGATTCAACTCACTGACTTTCTACAATGCAGGCGCCGGACTGGTAAGGGTAACAGTTGTCGATGCCAATGGCTGTTCTACTCAGGCAGTGATCAATATAACCCAGCCCGATGAGCTGACTCCCGGTTCGATTGAGGACAACCAGGTGCTTTGTTACGGTGATAATCCTGATCCAATCACGGAAGTGACAGGTCCTGCAGGCGGTCCCGGTTCTTATGTTTACCAGTGGCAGTCGTCGACCAATGCAGCCGGACCTTTTATTAACATCGCGGCCAATGCCAATGCAAGCGAATATACACCGCCGTCAGGGGCCACCTATACCCAGTATTACAGGAGAATGATTACTTCCGGAACATGCATGCCAGTGTACAGCAATGTTGTGGAAATACGTGTCAACCCGCGTCCCGTTGCCTTCCTTACCGGAGGTGCAACAATATGCCCAGGAGAAAGCGCTGTTATAAAAGTAACAATGCCCGGCGGTACAGGCCCGTTCACGGTCAATATTGACAACCACGGTGAAATACCGGGTTACAACAGTGGCGACGATATAATTGTCACACCTGCGGTTAGCACAATCTACAGCCTTATTAGTGTCAGGGATGCCAATGGTTGTGAAGTCACAGAGCCCTCACCCGGCCTTAGCGGCACTGCCGAAGTGATAGTAAGCGATCTGCCGGTGATAACATCTTTCACACCTTCGCCAGCAGTTTGTGAGTTCACTCCTGCAAGCTTCAGGGTGACAGCAACAGGGACCAACCTTAGCTACCAATGGTTTGTTGACGATAATACAGGTACGGGACCCGTTCCTGTCACAGACGGTGGCAGCTATTCCGGTTCATTGACGTCCAACCTTCAGGTATTCAATACGATAAGGGGAATGAACGGATATGTTTACCATGTTGAGGTTAGCGGTTGCGGAACGACTGTAACATCGGACGATGCAACACTGACAGTAAACACTGCTCCCGAGATAACGCTTCATCCAAAGGATTCAACAATCTGCCTTGGTCAGAATGCATCATTTGAAGCCTCTGCTGATGGCAGCGGAGTTAACTGGCAGTGGTATGTAAACAAGGGCTCGGGATTTGAGGAGATGTCGGATGATTCATACTTCAGCGGTTCGGAGACAGCAACACTTGCCGTGACAGATGCACAGATCACGTTCAACGGATGGATATTCAGGGCAGTGGCTTCGGGAGTCTGCGGAGTACCCGTGAACACCAACTTTGCCATCCTGAGGGTGATCAATCCTCCTTCTGTTACCACGCAACCTCAGCCAAGGACCATCTGCGAGAACAGTTCAACAAACTTTATCGCCAATGGGCAGGGCTACACATCGCTGCAATGGCAGGTGAACACCGGATCGGGCTGGACCGACATAAGCGACGATGCTACATACCTTGGTGCAACAACACAGCAGCTTTTCATAATGAACGCGCCCGTATCGATGAACGGCTACCGTTACAGACTGGCGCTCAGTACTGTTTGTTCAACTGCATACAGCAATGAGGCTGTCCTTACTGTCAACGAGAATCCGGTGGTGGATTTCAGCGGCATCGATCCGCTTGCAGCCTGCGGAGGTGTTCCGCTCGTGATTGACGGTAATCCGACAGGAGGCTCAGGTACGTGGTCGCAGCACCGTTGGACAGGCGATGTTGGTCCTCTGAGCAGCTATACGGTTCAGTCACCTACCTTCTCATCCTACATCAACGGTTCATACGCCCTCAACTACAGGGTTACCGACAGCAACGGATGTACAGCCAACGACGATCTGACGGTAACAGTCGATTATCCTTCGGCTGAGTTCACCCAGGATGTGGAGTACGGATGCACACCTCTCACAGTCAGTTTCAGCAAGGATATGACCGGAATAGAGGAATGGTGGTGGGATTTCGGCGACGGATCGCCTCTCGATTCATCAAATGAGAATCCTGTTCATACTTTCGTGAACAACGATCCAGGTTCCATTGAATATTTCATAGTGAAACTCAGGGTTAGATCGGCAGGCGGCTGCTTTGCCGAGCACAGCATTATGATCACCGTTTACCCGTCAATTGATGCAAGCTTCACACCCAGCACGGATGTTGTCTGTTCGGGCAATTCAATAAGCTTCACAGCGCTTCCGGGCGCCACCAGGTACTTCTGGGACTATGGCGACGGTATTTCGGGATACGGAACCAATCAGTCATCGCACCCGTACTTCAACTTAACGACAGCACCCGTGGTGCATACGGTAAGCCTTACCACCACATCATTCTACAACTGTGTCGATACGAAGACCTTCGACATAACCGTGATGCCGACGCCTCTGCCCGGGTTCACCGCCGATCCCGTTAACCAGGTGTTTAATCCGGCAGGAAATCCGGTTCAGTTTGGCAATACGACCAATGAAGGTGCCTGGGACTGGCTCTGGAAGTTCGGCGACAATACCACTTCAACCGAAAAGGATCCGAACCACAGCTATAATGATGTAGGAACTTACACCGTAAAGCTTATAGCTTCGAACGCACATTGCTCCGACAGCGTAAGTCGTGATATAACGGTCGTTCCTCCGGCTCCCGTGGCAAACTTCGATACGATACCATCGGGATGCGCACCCTTGTTTGTAGATATCAACAATACATCGCTCAACACCGAAGTGCCGGGTACGACATATCACTGGGATTTCGGCGACGGAAGCGTGTCGACGGCGAAAAACCCGACCTATACTTACTTCACACCCGGCATCTACAGGATAGAACTTGTGGTGACCGGTCCGGGCGGTACATCGAATTATTCCCAGGTGGTTGAGGCATGGCCTTCACCCAAGGCTTACTTCGAGATCACCCCGCCGATGGTATATGTGAATGATGAAAGGGTGAGGTGCTTCAACCTGAGTCAGGGAGCCACATCCTATCTGTGGCACTTTGGCGACGGAGATACTTCTAAGCTGAAGGAGCCGTACCACAGGTATATGGAAGAAGGTGTATACGACATAACCCTCTGGGCTTACTCTGAGAACGGCTGTTCGGATATGTACAAGTTGTCGCCCGGTGTGACTGTCGAGCCGGTAGGGGAGATCAGGTTTGCCACGGTGTTCACTCCGAACAAGACCGGTCCAATCGAAAGGACCGACCTGCCGACCGGAGGCACCGAGATAGACCAGTTCTTCTACCCGCCTATAAGGCAGAAGGTGATTAATTACAAGCTGCAGGTATTCAACAGGCTTGGAGTGCTGATATTCGAAAGTCACGATATCAATGTCCCGTGGAACGGATACTACAAGGGCAATCTCTGCCAGCAGGGAGTGTATGTGTGGTACGTTGAAGGCAAATATGCTGACGGGAAGCCGTTCAAGATGGTGGGGAATGTGACTTTGCTGCACTAACGGCAGCCCTACGGGCTAGGGCACAGGGCTCAGGGCACAGGGCGCAGGGCACAGGGCACAGGGCACAGGGAAAGTCTTGCAGGTCTTGCAAGTCATGCAGGTCTTGCAAGTCTCTTATCATGAGGATTTAGCGAAGGTTGCATAGGATGGATCCCCTCCGCCGGAGAGCCTGCCCCGCTCAGCGGGGGGCTAGGGGTGGGTTCTTGGTTTAAACAATTAGCAATTGACGCAAGCACTGCTTTTTGCTTTTTAAACACTTAACCCTGAACGCTAAACGTGGAAGGATACTAATTAACCCATATCCATTGAAATATTATATTTTCATTCTTCTCCGGTTTTATTTCCAGCTCTATTTCATAATAGCCGGGTTTACTGAAGTTGATAATTCCCAATCGATGTGATTTGAAATTTTCAATTATCCAGTCAGAGTTAGGTTCTCCAACGGTTTTTCCGGTTGCTGAAACCTTGTGAGAAATTTCTTCTCCTGCTACTCTTAAAAGTATTGTGTTTTTATCTGTTGAACCCTGATAACTGTAAGACGCATCAATTGCTTTTGAGCATGGTTCATCCACATATATGCTCCACTTCATGTTAGTTTGTTCATGAATAACAACATGTGAAGGGACTGTCCCACCTCGCTGTTTATTGATTATTTTTAAAGAATCACTTGATGCGCTTACGTTCCAGGGCAACAAAGAATAGCCTCCATCCATGTTTTTTGCAACCAAACCATCAATAATTTGAGGCTTTCCACTGTATTCCAAAGCTATAACTGACACGAAGGGATCGGGAGCATTCTCTGGCAGGATAATAGTAGTGGAAGCCCCATTATGGGTATAATCAAGAGGTCTCCTCAGATTATCAGCCAGAAAATAGATACGTGTCGGCCTGGATGTTACTCCATTAAGAAACAATTGATTACTAAACGGGTAATTAAACAAATGAAGATACAATATAGTTCCAGTATCTGTCTCCCTTGAAGTGATTTTACCCCAATCATGAAGATCCTTTGGCAGGTCAAATGCCTTACATCCATAGATAGATTCACCATTTGCCTTCAGCCATTTCCCAATTTCATGCAAGCGCTTTTCTATTTCATAAGGGACCTCACCATTTGCCCTGGGTCCTATGTTTAATAAATAATTGCCATTTAAGCTTACATTATTAATTAAAGAATGAAGCAATGAAGTTGTTGATTTCCAATCAGTATCTTTCCTGTGAAATCCCCAGGAATGAGATACGGTAGCAGGAGACTGCCATGGAAAATCCCGCATCTGATTTCCGATTTGATTGTCCCCCATTTCATGGAAATCTACATCACTATCTTCCTCGATTGAAAGTCCTAAACGTGAATTAATCAGGCAATTTGGCTGTAATTCGCGAATAAGTCCTTTTAATTGAATGAGCTGTTCCTTAGATACCACAGTCCTGGAATGGTGAATCCACATATCGAACCAAACCAAATCTATGGGACCATAATCAGACATTAGTTCCCGCATTTGAGGAATAACTTTATTCTGCCAGTAACGATCATAATCTTCATTGGTAATTCCGGTTATTTCTTTTGAATGGTCCCACCCGTATTCATGCTCCCAGTCCAGCCAATGCGAATAATAAATACCTATTCTCAATCCATGTTTCTGACATGCAATTGCCAGCTCTTTTAAGATATCTCTTGGAGGACTTGAATATTCAGTGATATTATAGTCGCTTGCTTTACTATCCCAAAGTGCAAAACCATCGTGATGCTTAGCGGTCAGGACAACATATTTCATACCTGCTTCCTTTGCAAGAATAACCCATTCTTCCGGATTAATCTCATCCCACTTAAACCTTTCGAGAAGATTAAGGTATTCGTTCTTTTCAATACCATTCCTATACTGAATCCACTCCGCGTAGTTATTGTCATTTCTTAAAACTTCACCTTTCCATACTCCTTCAGCACCACTATAAATACCCCAGTGGATAAACATTCCGAATCTGGCATCTACAAACCATTTAGCACGTTCATTTACAACAGACTGACCATAGCTAAAGGTAACCAATGAGAAAAAAATTGCAATTGGTATTATTATTCGAAGTGAAAAAGTTATTCTCATAAATAAATGAATTAGAAGTGGATCGATACAATAACGACAAAACATAAAAGAGGTACAATATAAAGGTAATACAGAAAATACACAAATGGGGCGCAGGGCACAGGGCACAGAGCACAGGGCACAGGGCACAGGGCACGGGGCACGGGGCACAGGGAAAGAACGGCCAGCGGCGGGCGGCGGGCGGCGTGGAGAGGATGAAGGGGAGAAAGGGAGAAGGGGAGAAAGGGAGAAAGGGAGAAAGGGCGAAAGGGACAAAGGGAGAAAGGGAGACGAAGAAACTGAGAGACGATGGGAGGAAGAGACCGCAAGACGCATGACGCAAGGCCAACAAACTGACTGCAAAACCTTGAATTTTGAACCCCGACCCCCGAACTTTAAATTTGAACTGCGCTAAACGCTTCACTTTCAACTTGTTGCTTTCAGCTTTCACCTGCAGATCAGAGTCAACCCCTCCAGGGTTGCACCTGGTATGGGGCTTTATTCCCCCGGGGCGGTACCCGGGCTATTGGATGATGACACCTCCGGTGTCAGTAATCGCAAAATAACCTCAGTCTTGAGGGTAAGCCTTCCAATAGCCACATGCCAGATGACGATGATGCCATAAGG
>JAXDBC010000081.1:0-9422 GCA_034679225.1 Bacteroidales bacterium
AGGACAAAACTATCGAAGGAAAACCGACAATTAATGAAATAACCGGTTACTTTGATTTTAAAAACAGTACTATTAAATTGTGGTGGGCTACAGAGGTTTGTACCATTGAACCTGAAGATGAACGCCACCTTGAAGAAATAATACCAAAAATCAATAAATTCAAAATAGAAGACGATCAATTGTTTTTATTCTATCCCGGGAATAATTACTTGTTATTTCACCGTACAACTGAAGAGCCATGAGGACAATAATACATATGTCAATCGCGGCCATCATCATGATGGCAGTTATATCACCATCGGGGTTCTCACAGATAACCACGAATGAACTGCCGGTCAGTTTTAACCTAAATGAGATAAAAGATCCCCCGATACCAATATTCGTAGATCCTCCTGATATGGAGAAAATACGCGCGGAAGATGCTGCTAACGATACTATTGTAGGAGGGATCCAAAGAATAGCTGTTCCAATTAATATCAATACAAATACTGATTCAGATGGTCAGTGGGAAAAGCTTTCTGATGGAAGCGTTTTGTGGAGAATCTCATTTATCGCCAGTGGTGCAGATGCTCTTTTCTTAACTTACGACAGGTTTTGGCTGCCTGAAGGAGGGAAATTGTTCGTGTACGGACAAGATAACAGTGATGTTATTGGCGCGGTTACACATGAGTACTTGCAGGTCGTGTAAGTTGTTCGGGTAGTGTTGCTTATGTGGCTCGTGCCGGATGTGTGATTAGTGCCCTAACTGCTAACTGCTAATTGCTAACTGCTAATTGCTAATTGCTAATTGCCAATTGCTAATTGTCATTAAAGTGTTCAGGATTAAGCGTTTAGTGTCCTTTCCCCGTTAACTTCCGACGAATCAGGCAGGGTTATGGTAAAGCATGTTCCTTCTCCTTCAGTGCTTTCCACGTTCATGGTTCCGCCGTTGATCTTTACAAGTTCATAGCAAAGCTTCAGACCTAAACCCGTTCCTTTCTCATTCTCTGTTCCGGGGGTGCTCTCAATCCCTGCTGATGTGAACAGTTCCTTTTGCTTATACTCAGGAATACCTATCCCGTTGTCACAGAACCTGAGAAAGGTTCCTTCGCGTGTCATTGACATGTCCTTCAACAGTATGCTAACCCTGCCACCCCTTGGAGTGTATTTCATGGCATTGGAAAGAAGATTCCTGACAATAATGTCCATCAGGTCCTTGTCAAAAAATGCCTTCGAATTGCCTACCTGGGTGAAATTGACCTTTATAGCCTTCTTGTCTGCCGTCTCCCTGAATATGCTCAGGTTGGTCAGGATAATATCTGCCAGGTCGTGTTTCCCGGGGGAATATTTTATTTTGTCCTCCTGACCTCTTCCCCATACAAGCATGTTTTCGAGCAGGTTGATAACCTGCTGCGAGTACTGAATGCTCGCATCCGCGAAGGTATTGTACTTGTCCCTGTATTCTTCCTCCTTGAGCAGATTGAGCATGTAAAGTATATTAACCACGGGACTCCTGAGATCGTGTGCAATAACTGAAAATACCTTGTTCCTGAGCTGGATCGTTTCCGAAAGCTTTTTATTCTGCAAGGCGATTTTGGCGTTCTGTTCCTCTATCTCTTCCTTTCGCGCAATGATTTCCTGAGTACGTTCATTGACGATCTGTTCCAGATGCCGGTTCAGATACTCATACTCCAGTTGCAGTTTCTCCTTTTCTGAATAGGCCTTTACCCACTTGTAAAGTATCAGCACCGCCTGTATAAAAACAAAAACGATTATTGCCTGGGTAAGTATGTATCCGGAGAAGAAAGCCTGATTGCCCAGTGCAATCCTGACATCATTGACCGCAGCCAGAGCCAGCATTGTACAGGTCAGGAAATAAAAGAAATCGACGATGTTCCGTTTCAGTATACCCCTTAGCGATTCAAAAAGCGCGGTCGCGAAAAGAATTATCAGCAGGGGATATATAATAAATGTCATGTAACTGAAGATCCTCACCGGAAATGCAATTGTTATCACGGCAGCAAAAACAAGGGTTACAGTGACTCCAATTGTTATTATCCTGAAGAACCTGGAGCGATACTGGTAAAGGGTAAACCAGTACCATCCCATCAGTATAGTGCATAGTACAAGGTATTCCCATTTTATTATCCAGTCCCAGTTCAAAGGTATTATATTGTGTATCAGGAAATTGGATGTAAAGAGCGGCCTCAGGGCAAGTCCGGTGGTACCCACGCTGAAAAATGCCGTCTGCTTGTCTCTCTGGAATATGAAAAAGAAAAATAAAAAAAGCAGTGAGAAAGCCAGAAGAAAACTCATCGATGCCCAGTCTACTGCCCGGTTAAATGCAACACTCTTCTGTATCTCGTTGAGAGTGCCGGCCCGCATCGGCATCCAGAATCCTCCCTCGCGATGATGAAAGTTTGAGACATTCAGTACTATTTCGATAGTGTCGGAATCGGGACTGAACCTGATCAGGCGCTTTTCATAATAAGGTTCCGTTTTATTTTCAGTTACATCGGGTATGCCGTTCCTGCCCATTTTATTGCCGTCGATATAAACCTCATATGAGGAATCGAATACCGGCATATCGAATGCCATGGAGTTCCTGAATCCCGGTGGAAGAAGAACCCTGAGACGGTAGGTGGCAAATCCTGTTCCCGTGGGCTTCAGCGATGCGGTCTTGTAACTGGTCCAGTAGGAAGGGACCTGCCCGTAGATATCGGGAACAGGAGGATTGTCAGACTGAAAATCCTTTGGGCCCAGCATTCTGAACCAGTAGAACTCCCATTCCCCGTTTAGTTTGACAATGAATTTATTGCCGACTGATTCCCGTAGATCAATAATTCCTTTTTCGGCAAGGGGTTCATCGCCATGAGCCTGTATGGCAGGAAAAGAAAAGAATAGAAATGCAAAAAAGATATAAAACACTTTCATTCTTTTATAATTTATTTTAGAGGCCGGATGCCTGCCCCGCCAAGGTGGGGAATCACGCATGATTGAAAATTACATCAATACATACTTAGTGTATTTATTACATGCGGGTTCATTTCAGTCCTCTGTTTTTCAGAAGGGCATCAATTCCGGGCTCTTTTCCCCTGAATGCAATGTACATATCAAGAGGATCCCTGGTTCCGCCTTTCGAAAGGATCTCATTTTCAAATCTTGCAGCAACTTCCCGGTTGAAAATGTCGCCTGTTTCCTTAAATGCAAGGAATGCATCGGCATCAAGCATCTCACTCCAGTAGTAACTGTAATACCCTGCAGCGTAACCGCTGTTCCAGATATGGTTGAAATATGTCGACCTGTATCTGGGTTTGATCTCCGGTATCAGACCATACTTGTCGAGCACTTTCTTTTCAAATTCCCGGATATTGATATCAGCAGGTTCGGTAATAATGTGGTATTCCATATCAAGCAGGGCGGCGGCAAGGAATTCGACTGTCGTGAAACCCATGTTGAATTTTCCTGCCTTGTCGAGCTTGTCTATGATCTCGGCGGGTATTACCTCTCCTGTCTGGTAATGTTTCGCGTATTCCCTGAGGACTTCCGGTTCAAGAACCCAGTGCTCCATTATCTGCGATGGAAGCTCAACGAAATCCCTGGCTACCGAGGTTCCGGAAACGCCCGGGTATGTTGAATTGGAGAGCAGCTGGTGGAGGGCATGTCCGAATTCATGAAACAGGGTGTTGGCTTCATCAGGTGTCAGCAGCGACGGCTTGTCGGCTGAAGGAGGAGTACTGTTGGTTACCATTGTTACCACGGGATGTATCATGTTCCCGTTCCTGTCGCGGCTCTGCCCCCTGTAGGCTCCGCACCATGCACCTCCACGCTTTGACGACCTGGGATAATTGTCGATCATCAGCACCCCCACGTGTGCATTGTCGCGTGTCACTTCAAAGGTCAGTACATCGGGATGGTATTTGGGGATATCAGTTCTCTTTGTGAAATCGAGATTGTAAAGCCTGTTTGCCACGAAGAACATGCCGTCAATAACATTTTCTATCTGGAAATACGGCCTTGTCAGTTCATCGTCGAGATTATACTTTTCCTTTTTTATCTTTTCAGTGTAGTACCACCAGTCCCAGGGCTCAAGTTTAAACTTCCCGCCTTCCTTGTTTATTATCTGCTGCTGGGCCGCGACTTCGGCTTTGGCAACCGGAAGGGCCGCTTCCCATACCTGTACAAGGAAATCAAGAACCCTTTCGGGAGTTTTTGCCATATTCCGCTCGAGAGCAAAATCAGCATAGCTTCTGTAGCCGAGCAGATTAGCCCTGTCGAGCCTGAGCCTCGCGATCCTGGCAATAATCTCCTTATTGTCGTATCCATTGTCATTATCACCCTTCATGAAGTACGCCGTGAAAATCTGCTTCCTCAGTTCCCTGTTTTCCGCGTATTTCAGGAAGGGTTCCATTATAGGATACTGGATAGTGAATGCCCATTTTCCTTTCTGATCCATCTTTTCGGCAGTCGCGGCGGCCTGGGCTACAATGCCTTCGGGAAGCCCTGCCAGATCCTCTTCCTTGTCGATGAGCAATGTGAAGTTGTTGGTCTCAGCAAGAAGATTCTGACCGAATTTTACAGTCAGAAGCGACATCTCTTCATTTATCTTCCTCAGTTTGTTCTTGTCGGCGGGCGACAGTTCGGCGCCACTCCTTACAAATCCCTTGTAGGTGTCGTCGAGGATTTTCTTTTCCTCGTCGGTCAGATTGAATTTGTCCATATTCTCAAACACCGATTTAACCCTGAGGAAAAGGGTATCGTTGAGGTTGATGTCATCCCTGTGCTTGGAGAGCAGGGGAGCCATTTCCATGTTGATTGCCTGAAGCGAATCGTTGGTGTGGGCCGAGTTGAGAGCCCCGAATATACGGCTTACCTTCGTGAGCAGCGTTCCGCTGTATTCAAGCTCCTTTATCGTGTTTTCGAAAGTAGCCTCCTCTTTGCTTGTCACTATCTTCCTTATTACAGCCTTTTGTTCTTCAAAGGCTTTCAGGTACGCGGGCTTGTAATGTTCCGGCCTTATCTGTTCAAAGGGAGGAACGCCAAAGGGTGTTTCAAATTCATTCAGAAGCGGATTGTCGCTTTTTTCCTTCATGTCACATGAGGTGAAAATGACTGAAGCCATAATGATAAGAAAAGCTAATTTTTGCATCATAGTATAATTTTGATTTTAAACCCACATGACTGGAAATTATATAAATACATTATTGTGTATCTCATACATGTGGGTTTCATATATAGTTAAAGATTGGTTGTTACCCGACCGTAAGATACAAAGATTAAAAAATCCGTTAATATTAGCCAATTATGCCTGCTTTTTCTTCCTTGGCTTTCTTTTCTGCTCCCTGATCTTGAAAAGAATATCTCCCTTGTTGACGTCGGCTCCCTGGGCAACGATTACCTCTGCAACCTCCCCCTCCCAGGGACATTTTATTTCATCGATATAGGAATTGGTCTGGATGTAGCAGATCCTCTCTCCGGCATTTACCAGGTCACCATGCTTCGCCGGTTCTGTCTGCTCACCGTAAAGGTTATAGTAGATCTTTCCCTTTGCCGGGGCGGTCAGGGACTTTACCGAGGGATCATCCTTCGCGGCAACCGCGGGTTTAGGGCTTGGAGCAGAAACAGTTACTACAGTCTTGGCATTTCCGGCCATTGATGCCTGTTCTTTGGCTTTTGCAAGCTCGGCTTCAAACCTTGTTTTGGCAGCTCCGCTTTTGTAATCGCGGTATTGCCTGTCGTGCATTGCAAGTTCGAAGAGTTCTTCTTCATCCTGACCTGGATCCCATCCGTTCTTCTTCATCTCGGCCCTGAAGGAGGGAAGTTCGTCGGGATAGGCATCCTGCGGATTGCCGGTATAGAATTCCTTTCCCATTTTTTCAGCCAGGCTCACGATCTCGCTTCCCAGCTCTCCCGGAAGCCTGCCGGCCTTGCCAAGGATCATGTCCCAGGTATTGTTGTCGATCATCCCGTACCTCTCCTTGCCGCTGGTCATCTGAATGATGTTCATAAGGGCAACATTCTTTACATACTGGCTGAAAGGTGTTACCAGCGGCGGATAACCAAGCACAGGCCATATGGTTTCAACTTCCTGGAAAAGCTTTACCACCAGCTCGTCTTCGGTCAGCTCCGGAAGGCCCTGCTTTTTTAATGAGGAATTTATCCCCTGGTGCACTCCCTTGAGGTCAGCCATCATGCTGCCCATCATTCCGCCCGGCAGACCGCTGTTTATCAGAAGCGATGATACCTGCCTGTTCCTCGGATCGATGAAATATCCCAGAAAATCATCGATGAACGACTGGGTAAGCGACCTTACCTTCATATAGGCATCCATGTTGATCTTCGGAACATCAAAGCCGGCATCATCCATTATAGCCCTGACGGCTATTACATCGGGATGAATCATACCCCAGCTCAGCGGCTCCATGGCTACATCTATATAATCGGCTCCGGCTCTTGCTACTTCGAGCATCGAGGCTACTGACATTCCCGGACCGGAATGACCATGATATTCAACCACTATACCCGGGTATTTCTTCTTTATCTGCCTTACCAGTTCCCCAAGGGTGGCAGGTCTTCCAATTCCGGCCATATCCTTAAGGCATATCTCATCAGTGCCGTAATCGACAATATGTTTTACAACATCCATGTAATAGTCTACAGTGTGAACCGGTGAATGGGTTATCGAAAGAGATGCCTGGGAGATCATACCTGCCTCTTTGGCATATTTAACCGACAGTTCCAGGTTCCTGTGGTCATTCAGGCCGCAGAACGACCTTGAAATATCAACCCCCTGGGCTTTTTTCACCTTGTACATAAGCCGGCGCACATCGGCCGGAACCGGGTACATCCTGATACCGTTCAGTGCACGCTCGAGCATGTGCGTCTGAATGCCCGCCTGGTTAAATGGCAAGGTCCATTCCCTCACTGCCGTATTCGGATTCTCACCATACAGGAGCTGAACCTGCTCAAAGGCTCCCCCGTTGGTCTCAACCCGGTCGAAACATCCCATTTCGATTATATGAGGGGCAACAGCTTTTAGTTGTTCAACGCGAGGCTGATATTTTCCCGACGACTGCCACATGTCGCGGTAAAGCAGACTGAAACGGATCTTTCTCTTCATATCGTGTTTGGTTTTCAGGGTTTGCAGGCTGACCCGGAAATGTCATTCTGCAACCGGTTATAAATACAAATTAAGCTCAATTATGGGGGACTACAACTGATTAAAGTCAGAAAAATACATTGTCTTGCGGTCTTGCGGTCTTGCAGTCTTGCGGTCTCTTCTAATGCAGCACATCGCCTATAATACATAATACATAATACATTATAAGTCTTGCAGTCTTGCAGTCTTGCGGTCTTGCAGTCTTGCGGTCTCTTCTAATGCAGCCCATCGCCTATAATACATAATACATAATACATTATAAGTCTTGCAGGTCATGCAAGTCGTGCAGGTCTTGCAGGTCGTGTAAGTTGTTCGGGTAGTGTTGCTTATGTGGCTCGTGCTGTTTGTGTGGTTAGTGCCCTAATTGCTAATTGCTAATTGCTAATTGCCAATTGCCAATTGTTTATACATCGCCTATAATACATAATACATTGTCCTGCGGTTTCTTCGTCTCCCATTCTCCCATTCTCCCATTCATCTTCATCACCCCGCATACCGCATACCGTTCTTCTACCCTGAGTCCTATGCCCTTTGTCTGAACCCACCCCCACCCCTCCGAGGAGGGGATCCATCCGATGCAATCTTAGCTAAATCCTCATTGTAAGAGACTTGCAAGACCTGCAAGACTTGCACGACTTGCAAGACCTGCGCCCTGTGCTCTGTGCCCTGTGTCCTGTGCCCTGTGCCCTGTGCCCTGTGCTCTGTGCCCTGTGCCCTTTGGCCGCGCGCCGCGTGCCGCTCGCCGTTCATTCAATCCTTGATACAACGAACAGAATATCCATGTGATAGGGATGTTGCTGGGACAAGCCCTAAGCTAGAATACTCACATGAAATTATATAAGACCATGCCCACGGAGTACGATTTTTAGAATCTCCCATTGATGGGGTCCAAAGATAAAGCAACCGTCCTTTCCTGAAAAAATCTCCATTGTCCCCCCATCGCAAGCCTGCAGGAAGACCGGAAAACCCGCTTGAATTGGTAGCCCCGGTGTTTGGCGG
The DNA here is from genome assembly GCA_034679225.1 of Bacteroidales bacterium. Lineage (GTDB taxonomy): Bacteria > Bacteroidota > Bacteroidia > Bacteroidales > VadinHA17 > LD21. The sequence goes on from JAXDBC010000081.1 coordinate 8,138, forward strand.
ATCCCAGAACTGGGTGCCGGGAACCTTCATTTTCCCGCCGGCGACATCTCGTCCTCCCAGGCAGATGGTTAACTTCTGGATTTCGGCACTATCCGGAACATGCCATCCTGCAGGACAAAGCTTTCCTGTGCTAACCGCGTACCAGTTGTACAAAGCGCCATAGGTATTCCTGCCGCTTTCCTCATCATTGTCGTACCAGCAGCAGGCCGGTGTCCATGTGGTACACCAGGCATCGTTCGCACTTACCTCTGGTATGGAAGCGCCATCGTTAAAGCTTGTTGTTTTGAGGTTTTCAGCCATCCATACCTGGGTCCCGATACCGATAGTTGAATAAACATTCCCATCTATATCCGTAACGCTACCTTGCTCTCCCGAGAGATCAAATGGCGTAACAAAGGATAACTCTTCCCCGTACGCGGTACCCGCCGCGCTGCTTGCATAGGCTCGTACATAATATCGAGTCTCGGGTGTCAGGTGGTTAATAATGATCTCAAAGGGTGTCAGGTAAGGATTAAGGTATGCAGAAATCTTATTATCATTTATCGTGGGCGATGGAGATTTGCCCCAGCATATACCTTTTTCTATCAGTTCGTATCCCATCGCTGAAACAACCTTTCCCCTTACCAGCGCTGAAACAGGAGTGATAATAAGTATCCCGGTAATCTCGACTTCAGCTAATGGCATTTGCTCTCTTTTACAAGCTGTAATTGAAACAAGAAAGAATACCGTGATACATACCGGCCATAATATGAATCTCTTTATTTCTTCTTTCATTTTATTGATGTGTTAACAATACTACAACTATTTCAATTAACCTGAATCCGACCATAAAGTTAAGCAAATTAAGTCATTAATTCATCAATTATTTTCGGATTAAGAGTAAATATATTACGGCCTTTCAGGTGATGAAGTACTGCAGAACGGTAGCGCAGGGCGGAAGAACGGCTAGCGGCGGGCGGCATGCGGTCTCTTTTAATGCAGAACATCGCCTATAATACATAATACATTATACATTGTCTTGCGGTCTTGCGGTCTTGCAGTCTTGCAGTCTCTTCGTCTCATATTCCCCGCGTTTTGCACATTTTTTTAAAAAAATTCAATTTTCCTGTCACATTTTGTAATTTCGATTCGTATATATGTTGTACGATAAACCCGATTCCGGAACTTTTAAAAATCATTGAAATGAAAAACAACAGAAAACCCCCGGTCTAAAAGCACATGGCCATTGTTTTAAAGGCGTTAAAAAGCATGCATGGTTGCGGATTGTACGACCCCGCTAATGCCG
>JAXDBC010000082.1:0-8972 GCA_034679225.1 Bacteroidales bacterium
AAGGTTGGGATGGTATATCATGAAAGTCCTGCTTCCTTCAATTGAAGTGAGTTCCCTTGCCATGGAATCAAGCCGGCTGATCTTTATAACAAGTTCCCTGTAGTTGTTGTCGTACTCTTGGCTGTTGGCCGGATCAAGTTCTGAAAGGAAATCCCTCACTGATTCCGCCATTCTCAAAGCGCACTTAGGAGATACCCAGTAATGAGGATCGGCTCTTTCAAGGTGTTCCCCCTCATGATGGTGTTCATCTTCGATTGCTTCGATGCTTTCGCCGAGGTTAAGCATTTTCATCGACTTGTTTATTTCTGAAAAACGGTCCATCCAGGTCATTTCAAAACCAAGATAGCCGTTGCAGATATAGGCCTCCGACCTGCGAAGCCTGTCAATCTGACTGGGGTAAGGTTCATAAATATGCGGATTGGCACCGGCGGGAACCATCACATTAACCGAGAAGTTATCTCCCGCGATCTGTTCAGTGAAATATCCGAAGGGAGCTATACTGACGGAAATAATCCTCCCGCCTGTCCGGTTATGACTACCGCAAGCGCTCATAATTAAAACAATAAACAGGAATGCAGCCCTCTTCATAAATTACTGTTTCAACAGCTACAAAAATAACATATAAGGTGGTAAAAGGTTTATGAGGAAAAAATAAATTCCCGGAAAGCATCTTTTTGACGGTGAATCTTAAACTGGAGGGGATCCCCTCGCCTGGTGGTTGTTGATTAATACTTTTCCACTTTGCCAGATTTACTTTAAAAGGCAGTTGCGATTATCCAAGGTAAGACGGCGAGGGATGACACGGACGCCTTGGCTTGGAATGTATGGGATCCCTCGCCTTGTGGTTGATGATTAATCCTTTTCCACTTTGTCAGATCTACTTTGAAAGGCAGTTGCGATTATCCAAGGTAAAACGGCGAGGGAGGACATGTCGCCTTGGGGGAGTTGGGGGTGAGGCCGCGGCGAGGGAAAAACTGCCATATAAAAACCAACGCGTGCTTTCGCCGCGGCCTCACCCCCCCTATCATACACCCAGGGACCTTGTCATCCCGCATCCCGGCTTCCTACGGGATGCGGGATCCCGTGAAGAAAAAGTGAATATACAAAGTGAAACCTTCAATTCCCAGCTAAAGATCAGATGGGGTAAACAGCTGCCTGTAAAAGGCTGAATATGGAAATTAAGGCAATGCTATGTAAACCCCGGAAACTATCTTATGACGGTGAATCTTAAACTGTACGGGATCCCTCGCCTGGTAGTTGTTGTTAATCCTTTTCCACTTTGTCAGATTTACTTTAAAAGGCAGTTGCGATTATCCAAGGTAAAACGGCGAGGGATGACACGAACGCCTTGGGGAACCCTGTCATCACGCATCCCGGATTCCTACGGGATGCGGGATCCCGTGAAGGAAAAGTGAATGTCCGAAATGAAGCTTTTTCTGAGCAGAATTATCCATTGGGGCTGAATTGAATTTACAGAGATTTTGGAATTTATACCGGGTATATCAACCCTCATTAAAAAATATCCATACTTTTGACCTATGCAACCATATAATCCGTCTGTTAACGAATAATGAAACCTTGATGAAAACACGTTCCGGACTTCTTATCATGGCAATAACAGCCATTATTTCAATTCATCCGAATAACACGTACTGCCAGTACCGCGATCATAACCAGATCGCTGCAACAGTCAAAAAACTCGCGTCTCAGTATCCTTCACTGTGCTCCGCCAGGTCACTCGCCAAAACCGCGGGAGGCAAGGATATCTGGCTGATAACCATCGGCACCGGCGACAGGGACAATAAACCCGGAATTGCCATAGTGGGCGGAACCGACGGGAAATACATCCTCGGAAGGGAACTTGCCCTTGGATTCGCCGAAGACCTCCTGACAGGATACGGCAACGCGGAAACAAACGATCTGCTGAAAAGGGTGACTTACTATATCTTTCCCGATGTCAGCCCCGATGCATCAGCCCAGTATTTCGCTCCCCTGAAATACGAAAGGAACTGCAATACAAGAACCACCGACGAGGACAGGGACTTCCTATACGACGAAGACCCCTTCGAAGACCTGAACGGGGATAATGTGATTACCCTTCTCCGGGTTGAGGATCCGGCAGGCAAATACATTAAAAGCAAGGAAGATGAGAGAGTGATGGTGATCGCGGAAACTGAAAAAGGGGAAACGGGAACCTACTCTGTATTCACCGAGGGAATTGACAACGACATGGATGGGAAATTCAACGAGGACGGTGAAGGAGGAGTCAGCTTCAACCGCAACCTGACTTATAACTACGAGGAATTCGGACCTAATTCCGGCCTCTACCCTGTTTCGGAACCGGAGACAAGGGCAGTGGTTGACTTCCTCTACGACAGATTCAATGTTTACATGGTTATTGCTTTCGGACCACAGGACAATCTGGCAGAACCCATGAAAGCCCGTGAACAACCCCGGGAAAACGAAAGACAGGGAAGCACTCGAAGGATAAGAGGTCCCCTGACGTCAATCCTTGGAACCGACGAAACTGTCAACAAGCTTGTTTCGGACAGATACCGCGAGATAACCCGGTTGAAGGGCAAAGCTCCGGCGGTAAAGGAACCGGGCAATTTCATGGAATGGGCTTATTATCACTACGGAAGATACAGTTTCGGCACTCCCGGCTGGTGGTTGAACGTCGAAATAGGGAAAAATGCTGAAGTAGAATTCCTCAGATTCGCCGACAAGGATAACCTGCCTGATGCTTTCGTGCCCTGGAAGGAAATCAAACACCCCGGCTTCCCTGATAAAAAAGCTGAGGTTGGTGGGATAATGCCTTTCGTAATGTACAACCCTCCGGTTGACTCCGTTGCTCCGCTTATTAAACTGCACAGCAAGTTCATAAGGGAGATCTCTGCCATGCATCCCGAACTTGAATTCCTCGATATCACCACTGAAAATGCAGGCAGCAACATATTCAGGCTTACACTCAAAGTACACAATAAAGGGCTCTTTGCCACCAATACGGAAGCAGGAGAACCAAACATCTGGACAAGGGTGATGAGACTGTCGCTTGAGCCGTCGGCCAGACAAAAGATCCTGAGCGGACATAAGGTGCAAAGAATCGACAGACTGACGGGTGATGAATCAGCGGAATTCAGCTGGCTCATCTCCGGGAAAGGGAAAGTAGATATTTCAGCCGGGGCAGCAAATACCGGCCAGATAAGCACATCAGTCGAATTAAAGTAACATCAAAGCGATACACCAATGAAATTACTCAGCAAAATATCAGTCTTCATATTGATAATCTGCCTTACTGTTCCGGCTTTACCGCAGAATGCCGAACTTTTCTTCAAGGCAGCCGGATCGCCGGCCAATCCCAGGGTACAGGCCTCATGGAACAAGTACTATACCTACGAAGGCATTACAGACCTATGCCGCAAACTGGCAAAGGAGTATCCTGATATTGTGATCCTTGAATCAGCAGGAAAATCGTATCAGGGAAGGGATATTCACGCCCTTACCATCACCGACAGGAAATCCGGCGATCCCGGGAGCAAGCCCGGCTTCTATATCGACGGGAACATACATTCAAATGAGATACAGGGAACGGAAATGGCTCTTTACACAGCCTGGTACCTCTGCGAGATGTACAATGAGAACAGGTTCATCAACGAGCTTCTGAAAGACAAAACCTTCTATATCCTTCCCACAATCAACCCCGATGCCCGCCAATACTTCATGGATCACCCAAACACCCCGCATTCGCCCCGGTCGGGACTTGTTCCAACAGATAACGACCGCGACGGTCTGTATGATGAAGACGGCTATGACGATCTCAACAACGACGGTGTGATAAGTATAATGAGAAGAAAGAGTCCTTATGGAAACTATAAAACCGATCAGGGCGACCCCAGGAAAATGATAAGGACTGAGCCAGGAAAAAAGGGAGAATATGAGATCCTTGGAGAGGAAGGTTGGGACAATGACGGCGACGGACTGGTAAACGAGGACGGGCCCGGCGGCTATGATCCGAACCGCGATTACGGATTCAACTGGCAACCCGCCTACATCCAGAGCGGAGCAGGAAAATATCCCTTCTCCTTTCCTGAAAACAAGGCTGTGAGAGATTTCGGATTCCGCCACAGGAATATTACGGGAGCCCAGTTGTTCCACAACTACGGCGGACTGATACTCAGGGGACCGTCGATAGAGGGAGGGGGTGCAGAAGTGTTTACAGGGGCCGATGAGACAGTTATCAATACCATCGGGAAAAAAGGAGAGCTTATTATTCCCGGATACAAGTTTATCACGACCTGGAAAGACATGTACACGGTGTACGGCGGAGAGGTCGACTGGTGGTACGGCGCGATGGGAAGCTATGTCTTTTCAAATGAACTCTGGAGTACAACCATGATGTTCAACGATGCATCCAATGACGATGCCTATGAGTTTGACAGGCTTCTGCTTTTTGAAGATGCCTTCATTCCTTGGCAGGAGGTCGATCATCCTGATTACGGCAAGGTGGAAGTAGGGGGTGGCAACAAGAACTTCAGCCGGATACACCCGGGATTCCTGCTTGAAAGCGATGCCCACCGGAATGCCGCTTTCTGCATTTACAATGCATGGGTAAGCCCCAAGCTTGAGGTCAGGGATGTGAAGGTGCAGAACCTTGGAGGCGGACTGAAAGAGGTCAGCGCTACAATTGTAAACAGCCAGCTCATGCCTACACACTCGGGAAATAATCTCAGATACAAGATCGATCCTCCGGATTATGTTTATCTCGAGGGAGGAAAGGTTATTGCAGGAATGATAGTTACCGACAAGGACAAAAATCTCAGCAGGGAACAGAAACGTAATCCGCAAAGACTCGAAATCGAGAATATCCCCGGCTACTCCCATGTGAATGTCAAATGGATAGTGAAGGACGGAAACAAATTCACGGTAAGGGTTGAAAGCGTAAAGGGAGGTAGAGCCTCGGCCCAACCGGAATAGAAAAAAAAAGACCGGCGCCCTGCGCCGGCCCTTTAAACAAAAGGAATGAAAACTAATATGCCCGGAAGGAAATCCTGAAGAAACCAGTCGCCTTTGATGCGTCGATCTGGAACTTCCACTCTCCTGCCTTATCCTCGTTTTCCTCCCCGGACACGGAAAATGACTTCCTCCAGTTGAGGTTGCCAAACCCGTCTATCATTATATCTGAATAAACCTTGCCGCCGGGCATTATTATCCTGATCTTAATCTCTCCCTCCTTGCATTCCCCGTTTACCGACATCATCACTGTACTCGGAAGCTTTACATCCATGGCGTAAGTGCTTGAGAATGTATCTTCCCTGACCGATCTCGAATAAGTCCAGTCGGTTCTTTCTCCATTTCCCCCGTCCAATGACGGTATGTATCCGTCAAACGATGGTATGTGTCCGTCCAACGACGGTATCATATAGCGCCCGACCTCGAAAGGAGCCCATCTGAAAGCCGGATCGTCACTCCAGTTCCTTAAATCCTTTCCCGGATCCCTGTAAACACCTGCCTCCTCAAGCTTTTCACGGGCTTCCTTCATGGCTTTGTCAAGCTCTTCCCTGGCTTTGTCATACTCTTCCCTGGCTTCCCTGTGAACCTTGTCCATCTCTTCCTGCTTTTTCTTCTGCCCGGCTATGGCTTTCTTCTGGGCATCTATCTCCTCAGCCATCCTTTGCTCCTTTTCCCTTTCCTCCCTGCTTTTGCTCTGGGCTGTTGCCTGCCCTGCAAATACAAAGAGGGTGAGGATGATGATCGCGCCGAAAAATATTCTGTTTACTCTCATGGCTACCCTTTTTTTGATTTCAATTCAAAGATAGAGCCAGATTTCCTGATGCAATGTTAATACAGGGTTAACACCGGGTTAATGTCAGGAAGTCATCCCGGAAATATGAATATTTTAAATACTTTTGAGATGACATGATTAAATACATATGCATAAAAGAAATGCCATACTCCTGCTTGGAATATTTTCAATTATTATTCTGATAGCAGCACAGATAATCATTATAAAGGGCGTGTGGAGACAAAAGGATGAGATGCTCAATCTCCGCTACCGGCTCTTCTGCCAGGATGCTATCGAATTGCTGGCACGGCAATGGTCTACCGACGGATTTGATACCGCCAGAATGATAATTGGCAGCAAATCGGAAATGGTTCTGAAGATGATGGCTGAAAAGAAGACCGATACCCTGTCGGCAGAGGAAAGGAAGGATCTTTTTGACTACGTCACCCTGGCCCTGAACAAGGAAGAGGACCTCTCAGCTTTTCTTTCACGATATTTTGAGTTGAGGGGCATAGATAAAGACTTCACCAGCAGAATAGTAATAAACCGGTTCGAACTGGTTGACTACGACCGCAGAATCCCCGTCTACATGAGCGAGGAATTTGCAAGCCGTATGCTGGCACGATCCGATACTGCACGAAGGAACGCGCCCCCTCCCGATATGAGAAGACAAGCCCGAAGCAACGAGATCATGATAAAAAGGTTCGGTAACGAGTATAATTTTTACAGGCTCGATTTTGAATTCGGAATTGATTTCTCCGACAAGCAGAAAATGATCCTCCGGGAAATTGCAACCTCACTTGGCCTGAGTCTCTTCAGTATCATCCTGGTCGTCAGCCTGTTCATTGTCACCTATAGAAACCTGATGGAAGAAAAACGCCTGTCGAACCTGAAGACCGATTTCATCAATAACATGACGCATGAGCTGAAAACTCCCCTGTCGACCATAACTGTGGCGGGACGTACGCTCGAAATGCCCGTCATCAGAACCAACGAGGAGAAAATACTCGAAACGGCAAAAATGATTGGAAAACAGAGCGTCCATCTCAACCAGCTGATAAACATGATCCTCGAAATCAGCATGTGGGAAAGAACGCAGTTCCAGCTCGAGAAAAAAAGAGTGCGGATTCAGGACTTCCTGAATGAAATCATCTTCAGCTTCAAATCGGGAGGAGGAAAGGGAGCGGTAATTGAATGCAAATATGATTTCGGCGACCTGGAAGTAGATCTCGATCCGATCTATTTCACTACCATGATAAACAACCTGCTGTCGAATGCCGTGAAGTACTGCGATACTGATCCGGTAATAGAAATTGAAAGTTTCATCCGTGACAATAACATCATTATCAGTATAGCAGACAACGGGATAGGGATCAGCAAGAACGACCAGAAACGCGTTTTTGACAAATTCTACAGGGCATCGTCAGGGAACATACATAAATACAAGGGACTGGGACTGGGGCTTTACTATGTAAGAAAAATAGCCGAAGCCCATGAAGGGGATGTCACGGTAAGCAGCAAACCGGGAAAAGGCAGTATATTTACAATAACATTACCATTATAAAAAAATCAAGGGCTATGAAGGTTCTGATGGCTGAAGACGACAGGGATTTCGGAAACATATTGTCGCAATACATATCAATAAGCGGATATGATGTAACACTTGCCCGCGACGGCAGGGAGGCGTGGGAGCTTTTTGAAAAAGTGAAACCCGATCTGTGTGTCCTCGATGTGATGATGCCCGAAATGGACGGATTCTCCCTTGCTGAAAAGATCAAGGACGCGAACCCCGATATACCCATTATCTTCCTTACCGCCAAAAGCCTTAAGGAGGATATTGTAAGAGGACTCAAGATCGGCGCTGATGACTACATCACTAAGCCTTTCGACCCGGAAGTGCTGATACTCAGGATCAATAACATACTGAAGAGAGCCTACGCTTCAAGCAATGATGAATTCAAAATTTCCGACACCATCTTGAAGTTCAACACCCTTGAACTGATATGCGGCAGAACAAAGGAAAAACTGACGCTCAAGGAGGCCCAGCTCCTGAAGTATCTTATTGTCAATAAGAACAAGGTACTTACAAGGGAAGATATCCTGACCGAGATATGGGGTGAGGACGATTACTTCCTCGGAAGAAGTATGGATGTATTCATCTCGAGGCTCAGGAAATACATTTCCGGCGACAGGAATATCGATATCCGTACCGTAAGAGGTACAGGATTCATTCTGGAAGAGAAAAAACCCGGGGAGGAATTCAGTGAAGGGGAATGATGTTAATTCCCCAGCACTTCCTTGACCTTATTGTACAAAGCCTTGTCCCTGAGGTTTCTTCCTAATATAATACCATTCTCATCGAGAAGGAAGTTTGCCGGGATGGCATTCACGGCATATTGCCTTGCAGCAGCATTGTTCCAGTACTGAAGGTCTGAAACATGAGTCCATGTAAGATTATCGTCTGCAATCGCCTTAAGCCAGTCTTCCTTTGTACGGTCGAGTGACACTCCGAAAACGTCAAATCCCTTTTTATTGAATTCCTTGTAAACCTTTACCACATTGGGATTCTCCTGCCGGCAGGGACCGCACCAGGCTGCCCAGAAATCGAGCAGGAGAAGCTTTGTCCCAACTTTCGAATAAAGGCTTACCGGATTGCCGTCAGGATCGTTAAGGCTAAAGTCGGGCGCTTTCTGTCCTACTTCAACTGCCTTCATCTTCAGGGCCCGCTCCTTCAGATCCTTTGCCAGCACAGTATTTGCCACGGCAGTGTCCATGGCATTTATAAGTGATTCTATCTCCGAACCCTCCATATCGTAAGTCAGCCCGGCAAGAACCTGAGGCGCCGCAAAAGAAGCCGGGTTGTTTCTGACAAAATCCTTCTGCATCTGCATCATCTCCTGCTGAGCTGCTTCAATCTGCTTTTCAAGCTGTGCCGCTTTTGCAGTATCGCCTTCCTGCTCAGCTATCTGGTACTGGTTATAAACTTCAGTATATTGTTCGCTAAACTCATCGATCGCCTTGACAAAACCCGAATATTCATCATGAGTCTTCGACCCGCTTATGACAGCTCCATAAAGTGAATCGAGCTTCCCGGTTATTGTTATCTCTGCATTCTCCAGGAAGAACTGTGTCCTCATCCTGGAATCCCTGACGGAAAGCAATACCATTTCAGGATAAGTGACAGAACCGC
>JAXDBC010000083.1:0-27199 GCA_034679225.1 Bacteroidales bacterium
AGTATGGAAATTATGATTGCCGACAAAGCTGCCAGGACAAAGATCCACCAGCTTATTTCTGTTTTGTAAGCAAATCGTTCCATCCACTTTGAAATCAGCCAGTATGAAACCGGGACCGAAATAACGATTGCACCCAGAACCCATTTGATATAAGCAGTATTCAGCATCACCAGAACCTCAGATTCCAAAGCTCCGTTAACTTTCCTTATTCCAATCTCCTTTTCTCTTTTGGATATGCTTATCAGCGAGATCCCGAATAATCCCATCACTGACAGCACCATTGCCAGAAGTGAAAATGCCTTTATAATACGGCTTTGGTTTCTTTCGCGCTGGTAGAATTTATCTATATGTTCAGTTAAATAGCGTACTTCAAAGATTTCATCAGGAGAAATCCTGGAATAGAGATTTCTGAATTGCCTGATAATTTTCTCATCATTCACCCCGTCCGTTTTGATTGCAAGGAGTCCCATCCTGGCAGGATTCTGAGGCAGGATGACCATGGGCTGAATGGAGGAATGCATTGAATGGGCGTGAAAATCCCTTAGCACCCCTCTCACCCTGAAGGCAAGCAGGTTATCTCCGGCTTTTACATTATGCAATTTGGCAGCCGATTCATTTATAAGCACTTCCGGCGTACCCTCCTTGTATGGGCCGAAAGGAGATCCGTCAATTACCTCAATGCCCAGCAGTTCGGTCATTCCTTCACCCATTATCAGACCATCAAACCTGATTATTTCTCCCGATATATCTGCAAGACTTATCGGCAGGAAATGTTCAAACGGAGGAATGAATGATCCCCCCGCCACACTGATCACTCCGGGTATATTCCTGATCTCATCGCGCAAAGCAGGGAAATTGTTTCTCAGCTCGTCGGAACTCAGATCAGCCACAATTACATTTTCAGGATTAATGCCCGTGTAACCGCTCCTTGTATATTCTAGTTGTTTTGATACCGCGATAAGTCCGGTCACAAGCATCATATAGATTGTGAAATGAAGCAAAAGAAATGAGTAATTCCATCTTTTCGACCCGTTCTGTCCCGGAATCTTTCCCGAGATCAGTTTATAAGCAGATATCCGCGAATAGCTCATCCCGATAATCCAGCCCGACAGCAGTCCGGTCAGGAGAATAAGCATTACAAGCCATACCCACAACCGGGGAGTCAGAAATATCTGACCGTACAGTGTTTTTCCAAGAGTGTTGTTTATAAATGGAATTCCGAATTCAATAACGAAGATTGCCGGGATGAGGCTAAGCAAAACTATAATAAAGGATTCCAGGATTACCATTCTCCTGATCCTGGCCTGAGAAGCGCCATACACTTTCCTTGTACCCAGTTCCCTGGTTCGTTCAGACACTCCTGCCCGTGAAAGCAGAACAAAATTTGCAAGCGAGATCAGAAGAATCATAAGTGAAATGATTTCATAGTATTTTAGTTCCTCTGCATTTCCTTTCCGCAGAAAAAAGCTCCCGGTTATTTCTTCCGAACCGAGGTAAATATCAGCAACAGCTTGTAATTTAAAGCGGAGTGTGTCCTGCTCGGGATTGGCAATCAATTCCTTGTATTTTTCCATTTTTGCAGACAGCTCGGTTGGATCTGCATTTTCATCAAGTACCAGGAGAGAAAGGAATTCGGAATTCCTCCATCCCAGGGGTTGGATTTCCGATGACCCGTAATCCCCCAGGTCTCTCTGAAACTGTCCCAGCATCTTACGGCTAAGTTGAATATCGGCAATAAATTCCGGGTGAAGAGTTGAATTTGAAGGAAATTCCCTGTATACTCCGGAAATGGAAAGCTTTAAAAAGCCTTCCGGAAATCGCAGCTCAATCACTTCTCCGGAAACGGAGAGGTTTCCGAAATACCTGATGGCGGAATTTTCCGAGATTGCCACCTCGCTCATCGAACCGGCCGGTGTACCCGAGATAAAATCTATACCCATGATCCTGAAAACCGATGGATCGGCAAACCCGAAATTCTCTTCCCTCACGGTTTCGGTTCCGTGAACCTTGATCTGAACGGAACCGGACTGGTAATACCTGAAATAATCCTTTACTTCAGGAAATTCATTTTTCATCGTTTCGGCCAGAGGATAGTGTACACGTGAATTCTTGCCTAAAATTATCCGATACACATTCCTGTAGCCTGGCATGAAGGTATCAAACGATTTTTCATGGATTACCAGAGCCATCAGAACAATAATGCACCCGAGTCCTATTCCAAGACCCAGAATGCTGATTAATGAAATAACCTTTTTTCGCCGGATGCTTCTAAAGGCCGCTGTCAACTCTTGCATTACCATGACATTCTTTTTTTAAAAAATGTGCGCCAAAATAATGCCATTTTTATATGCCATTGAATTTTAAGCTATTCCATTTTTCAGCATTATGCAATATGTTAATTATTTTTACAATTTATTGTAAAATATTTTTACAGTTTATTGACTTTGGAATTTGTTTCCAATAAATTTAACCACGGAGGAGAAAGGGAAAATAAGTGTCGGTAATCATTAAAAAGAGATTGCTATGATTATACTAATAATCTTATAACTTTGATAACCATTGTTTTATCCTTTAATTAATTAACTCCCCTTTCCCGGATTCACAATGCTTTCATTTACCCCCTTTACCGGATTCACAATGCATACACTTACCCCCTTTCCCGGATTCACAATGCATACACTTACCACCTTCCCCGGATTCACAATGCTTTCACTTACTCCCGTCCCGGATTCACACTGCATTCACTTACCCCCTTTCCCTCCCGATATTTATCGGGATCCCCCAGGGGGGAAAAGCTCTACTGCTCAATTTGTTATATCAAGCATTAAAGTTCATATTTCTTCCCAATATTAGCAGAATTCTCTTGCTCCTTCACCCCTGGGGGAAGGCTGGGAAGGGGGTATAACCGGCAGGGAACTACAGGTGATTAAATAATTACAAAAAAACTTCAGACCTCCCTTATTCATTTACACTATTTTCTGTTATCCCCCTGCTTTCATTTACCACCTTTCCCGGATTCACACTGCATACACTTACCCCCTTTCCCTCCCGATAACTATCGGGATCCCCCAGGGGGGAAAAGCTTCTTACAATGAATGCTGCAGGGGAGCATAGAACTTAGAGCACAAGTCATTCAAGTTGTGCAGGTAAAGCCCCCCAATTCAAATCCACCCCTAAATCCCCCAGGGGGGACTTGAAATCACTGACAACTAGAGAATTTGTGCCTTTTAGATTACAAAACTACCATTACATGGTTCTTTAAGCCCCCTTGGGGGTTTGGGGTAAAGCCCCATGGGGGTTTGGGGTAAAGTTCCCCCTCTTAAAAAATATTTAAGTAATGAAAGCATTAGAAAATAAGGCTCTAAATCCATCGCCGCAAAAAAGTTATTAACAATCATATAAAAAATAGTGGGGCAAAGTGGGGGAAAGTGGATAATTTTTGCCTATTTTAGCGTTTTAATTGAACTAATTGGAATATGGCCACTTTTATTGGTGATTACCCGTGCAAAGTGGATGCCAAGGGAAGGATAATCCTTCCGGCGGCATTCAAGAAGCAGATGCCTCCTGCTGCACAGGATCACTTTGTGGTCAGGAAGGACATTTTTGAGAATTGCCTGGTACTCTATGCCATGGACGACTGGAACAGGCAGCTCGAAAAGATCAGGAAGAAAATCAATCCTTACAACCGTGAGCACAACATGTTCCTGAGGAACTTTTTCAAGGGAACGGCCGAGCTTGTCCTCGACAGCAACAACCGTATGCTGATCCCAAAGAGGCTGATGGATCTGATAGGTGCTGAAAGGGACGTTGTTCTTGCCGGACAGGACGGAAGGATTGAGATTTGGCCGGCATCAGTTTACGAAACAATTGGAATGCCATCTGAAGATTTCGCCGATCTGGCTGAGAAACTTCTGGGTGGAAGCCTTAATGAGCCTATGGAATAATGTTCTACCATGTACCTGCATTGCTTGAGGAGAGTATAAAGGGCCTAAACATCCGTCCGGGTGGCATCTATGTCGATGCCACTTTCGGAGGAGGAGGCCATTCAATGGAGATACTCAACCGCCTTTCAGGGGGAAAGCTTATAGCATTCGACCAGGATGAGGATGCAATGCGAAATATTCCCAGGGACAAGAGGCTCATCTTTCTGAATCAGAATTTCAGGTTTCTGGCTAATAATCTGAAGTTCAATGGCATTGAGCAAATTGACGGACTAATAGCGGATCTGGGAGTTTCATTTCATCAGTTTGATGAGCCGGAGAGGGGATTCACATTCCGTCAGGATGTTTCCCTCGACATGAGGATGAACAAGAAAGGTTCCGTCACGGCTGCTTCTCTTCTTAAGAATCTGAACGAGGCTGAACTTTCCAGATTATTCTACGATTACGGCGAGCTGATCAATTCGAGACGCATTGCAAAAGAGATTGTCACGGCCCGGGCACAGAAGCCACTTACAACGGTCAACGACATGATCAGCGCTATTGGAAAGCTGGCTCCTTTCAAACAGGAGCACAAGTTCTACGCGAGGGTGTTTCAGGCATTGAGGATTGCTGTAAACCAGGAGATGGAATGTCTCCGTGAGATGCTTGAGCAGGCCTTGTCTGTCCTCAGGAAGGATGGCCGCCTGGTGGTGATCACGTACCATTCCCTTGAAGACAGGATAGTGAAGAACTACATGAGAACGGGAAACTTCGATGGTATTGAAAACAAGGACTTCTACGGAAACCTGATCACACCTTTCAGGATAATAAACAAGAAGGGAACTGTGCCGGATGAGTCTGAGATTGAAGATAATAAAAGGGCAAGAAGCGCAAGGTTAAGAATTGCAGAAAAGATATGAATACGCCGGAGCAGAAGGAAGAAAAACCGAAAAAGGAAAAGCATGGCAGTTTCATGAAGGAACTTATGAGCGGAATTATCTTTTCTGATGTGATAATTCTTAAAAACCTGTGGTACATCATCTTTCTGACTATCCTCGGGGCTTATTACATAGGCAACCGCTTCCATGCCGAAAGGATCACACGTGAAAGCACGAGGCTGAACAGGGAAGTCAAGGACCTGAAGGCAGAAGCCCTCTCTGTTTCGACTCACCTTATGTCGGTGAGCAGGCAGTCGGAGGTTTCAAGGATGATAAATGAAAGGGGTCTTGGCCTGGAGGAACTAAGGAGGCCGCCATATAAGTTAGTGATTGATAAATAATTGATAGAATGACAGTCAGGGACGAAATAGTATTCAGGAGCGGGGTGGTCTACCTTGTTTTGATATTCTGTGCCCTTGCCCTGATAGTTCAGATTCTTGTGCTGCAATATATACAAAAGGGCAAATGGTCGGAGATGAGCGAGAAGTACGTCTTCAAGACAGCCGAGATGCCTGCAAACAGGGGTGATATCCTTGCCCGCGACGGCAGACTGCTTGCCAGTTCCGTCCCTTATTATTCCATATACATGGATACCAGGAGCAGCGGTATGACAGCCTCGACCTGGTCGAAGGGGATAGACGGTCTTTGCGATGGTCTTTCAAGACACCTGGGAGTGAGATCGGCATCAGGCTGGAAATCGGTTATCATGGCAGCAAGAAAAAGAGGTGACCGTTATTTTCTGATACAGAAGAGAGTTGATTATGCCACTCTGAAGAAGCTTCAGGAGCTTCCCATATTCAGGGAAGGACAGTTCCGCGGAGGGCTTGTTGCCCAGCCCGAGAACAGGAGGATACTCCCCAATAACGAGCTTGCAGCACGGACAATAGGTTATCTGACTCAGGACGCCGGGGGGACTCGCGTGGGGTTAGAGGGTTCATTTGACAAGGAGCTTGGAGGGAAGAACGGGATGGTCATAATGCAGCGGCTTACCGGCGGCGACTGGATTACAGTGAATAACGGCGAAAGCATTGAAGCCAGGGACGGCAACGATATCCGGACAACAATCGACATTGATCTTCAGGATGTAGCTTCAAGCGCACTTGAGAAGCAGCTTCGAAGGCATAATGCCCACCACGGGTGTGCTGTGCTGATGGAGGTGGCCACCGGTGATATCCGCGCGATAGCCAATCTTGAAAGGGCAGACAATGGAAGTTATCACGAAACATACAACTATGCAATAGCTGAAAGCTCCGAACCCGGATCAACATTCAAGCTGGCTTCGCTGATGGCAGCCATTGAGGATGGAGTTGTGGATACGGGCGACATTGTCGACACCGGCGACGGTAGTATAAAGTTTTACAACAAGACAATCAGGGATACAAAGGAAGGAGGCTACGGCAAGATTACTGTAAAGGAGGTTTTCGAACTGTCGTCAAACGTGGGCACTTCAATAATCATAAACGAGAATTACAAGGATAAGCCCAAAGCCTTTGTGAACAGGCTTTATGCCATGCGACTCAACCAGACTCTCGGTATTCAGATCAAGGGCGAAGGCAAACCGCTTATCAGGTACCCGGGCGACAAGCTGTGGTCGGGGCTTTCCCTTCCCATGATGTCGCATGGATATGAGGTTCAGATGACTCCCCTTCAGACTCTTACCTTCTTCAACGCGGTAGCCAACGACGGCAAGATGGTGCGTCCCAGGTTTGTCACCGCTGTAACAAAGAACGGATCCGTCATGAAAAGTTTCGGGACGGAAGTGATTATCAATTCGATTGCCTCGCGAAGCACGATCAGGAAAGCCAGGGCAATGATGGAAGGAGTTGTTGAAAGAGGGACAGCCGAGAACCTTAAGAATCCCGAATACAGGATAGCAGGAAAGACCGGTACTGCCCAGATAGCAATGAACAACCAGGGTTACCGCAGGAAGGTGACCTACCAGGCATCGTTCGTGGGTTATTTCCCTGCCGATAATCCTCTGTACTCATGTATTGTGGTGGTAAATGCCCCATCCAACGGTGTTTACTATGGAAACGTTGTTGCCGGATCGGTCTTCAAGGAGATCTCCGACAAAGTCTATGCAACCACTTTCTTCCGCGACTACCGGGCTGACAACAATTCTGAAGGAGAGAAGAAGGGTCTTGTACCCGAAGCCGGCAACGGTTTGAGGGAAGATATAAACGAAGTGCTTGGCGGGCTTGATGTCAAGTACCGGAAAACATCAAAGGACGACTGGGTTGCCACGCGCGAAAGCGGCGACACTATCAGGCTGGTGGGAGTTGATATCAGGCAGGGGCTTGTACCTGATGTAAGGGGGATGAGTCTCAGGGATGCAGTCTTCCTGATAGAGAATGCCGGGCTGAAGGTGAAATACAGCGGCAAGGGAAGAGTTCTCAGGCAATCGCCGCAGCATGGGGCAAAGGTCTATGAAGGGAGTGTTGTTTCACTCGATATGAATATGTGATTTGATATGAAAAGCGTAAGGGATCTGGCAGGCAGGGCAGGAATTGTATCGGTAAAGGGTGATACCGGAACAATGATCAGCGACATATCATTCGATTCCCGGAAGGTTGCTCCGGGAACTCTGTTTGTTGCAGTAAGGGGAACAAAAAGTGATGGTCACGATTTCATTCCCGCGGCACTGAGCTCGGGAGCATCTGCCGTTATTTGTGAAAGGCTTCCTGAAAATGCCGCTGAAGGAGTGTGCTGGATCCTGACGGATGATTCCGCCAGGGCACTGGGAGTGGTTGCTTCCGAATTCTTTGGAAATCCTTCTTCATCACTTAAGCTTACAGGGGTCACGGGCACCAACGGCAAAACGACCATAGCCACCCTTCTTTACAGGCTGTTCTCGGGGCTGGGTTACAAGTGCGGGTTGTTCTCGACAGTCTGCAACTACATTGTAAACAAGGAATTGCCGGCTACCCATACTACACCCGATCCCGTGGAACTTAACAGGACTCTTGCAGAGATGGCAGAAGCCGGCTGCGACTATGTTTTCATGGAAGTCAGCAGTCACTCCGTCGACCAGAAAAGAATTGCCGGCTTGCAGTTTGCAGGCGGCATCTTCACCAATCTGACACACGATCATCTCGACTACCATAAGACATTCGACAATTACCTGAAAGCAAAGAAGGAGTTCTTTGATTCACTCCCCGGTTCTGCTTTTGCACTTGTGAACAGTGACGACAAAAACGGGAAGGTGATGGTACAGAACTGCCGGGCTTCAAAATATACTTTCTCGACAAGGGGTCTTGCTGATTTCCGTTGCACTGTCCTCGAGCAGGATTTCTCCGGGATGGCTCTTCGAATCCAGGGAAAGGACGTCTGGACACGCTTTATCGGCGACCATAATGCATCGAATCTTCTGGCAGTTTTTTCTGCGGCATCGATTCTCGGGGCGGAAGATGAGGAAGTGCTGAGGATACTGAGCGAGCTCAGGTCGGTTCCGGGCAGGCTGGAGCTTGTTGAGGGACCGGGCGGGATTAGCTGCCTGGTCGATTATGCCCACACACCCGATGCGCTTCGGAACGTAATCAGCGCTGTAAACAGGATCAGACCCGGCGACAGGCAGCTCATCACCGTGGTCGGGGCCGGCGGCGACAGGGACAGGGCCAAGCGTCCGCTTATGGCTTCAATCACTGCTGAAGGAAGTACCAAAGTGATCCTTACATCCGACAATCCGAGAACGGAGGATCCGGAAAAGATACTTGATGACATGGAGGCCGGCATCACCCCGGATATGAGAAGAAAAGTACTGAGGATCACCAGCAGGAGGGAAGCGATAAAAACTGCCGTGATGCTTGCCGTGCCGGGCGATGTGGTTCTGGTTGCAGGCAAGGGTCATGAGAATTACCAGGAAATAAACGGTGTGAAACATCATTTCGACGACAGGGAAGAACTCAGAGCTGCCTTGCTGTTGAAGGACAATAATTAAGGTATGCTATATTATCTTTTCAGATATCTCGATCAGCTTGATGTGCCGGGTGCCGGTGTGTTCAATTACATATCCTTCAGGTCGGCCATGGCTGTTATTACATCCCTGTTCATCTCGATGCTGATCGGAAAGAAAATAATCAATTACCTCCGGAAAAGACAGGTCGGTGAGTTGGTCAGGGATCTTGGTCTCGAAGGTCAGTACCAGAAGCAGGGAACCCCGTCGATGGGAGGTATTATTATCCTGGCATCCATTCTTATCCCCGTCCTTCTGTTTGCAAAGCTCGACAACATCTACATTATCCTTATGATCCTTACAACTGTCTGGCTGGGTTTCATCGGTTTTGTGGATGATTATATAAAGGTGTTCAGGAAGAACAAGAAAGGACTGGCGGCACGATCAAAGCTTATCGGTCAGGTTGTCCTGGGAATCATAGTCGGCGTCACTTTTTATTTCAGCAAGGATGTCATCATTATGGAGAAGGTGCCGGTAGCGGAACTCACTCCGATGGAGAGGATTGAAATGCTGGATCAGGAACGTCCCTTTTACGGTGACGGACAGGTGACAATGGAGCATAAATCGACCAAGACCACCATACCTTTTGTAAAGAACAATGAATTCAACTATGCCTGGCTTGTGGCTTTCATACCTGAGAGTTTAAGAAAACCGGCTACCTGGCTTATATATGTACTGATAGTCATCTTTATTGTCACCGCGGTTTCAAACGGAGCAAATCTCACCGACGGACTCGACGGGCTGGCAACGGGAACATCAGCCATAATCGGGGTTGCCCTGGCAATACTGGCTTACGTCTCGAGTAATACCATTATTGCCAACTACCTGAATATAATGTATATACCTAACAGTGCCGAGCTGGTTATCTATGCAGCCGCGTTTATAGGGGCCACCATCGGCTTCCTGTGGTACAATTCATTTCCGGCCCAGGTTTTCATGGGCGATACCGGAAGCCTTGCCCTCGGAGGCATCATAGCGGTGTTCGCCATAGTTATAAGAAAAGAACTCCTGATACCTGTACTGTGCGGGATATTTCTTGTTGAGAATCTGTCGGTTGTGCTTCAGGTTTCATGGTTCAGGCATACAAGGAAAAAATTCGGAACGGGACGGAGAATATTTCTCATGGCTCCGCTCCACCATCATTATCAGAAGAAGGGATATCCTGAACCCAAGATTGTTACCAGGTTCTGGATTGTTTCGATAATACTTGCAGTGATAAGCATTGTGACTTTAAAGATCAGATAAAGGGAATGAAGAAGATCGTGATCCTTGGCGCGGGTGAGAGCGGAACAGGTTCCGCGGTTCTGGCAAGGCAGAAGGGCTTTGATGTTTTTGTGTCGGATATGGGGGAAGTTAAGGAAAAGTACAGGGACTTGCTTGACAGTCACGGGATAAGATGGGAAGAGGGTTTACATACGGAGGATGAGATACTGACAGCTGATGAAGTGATAAAAAGCCCGGGTATCCGCGACGACGCCCCGCTTATTGTAAAGCTTCGAGAGAAGGGTGTACCCGTGATCTCGGAAATAGAGTTTGCCGGCAGGTACGCGGAAGGTCTGAAGATCTGCGTGACGGGAAGCAACGGCAAGACAACCGTTACCAACCTGATTTATCATATTCTTCAGAAAGCCGGGAAAAAGGCAGCCATGACAGGCAATGTAGGCAACAGTTTTGCAATGGCTGTCGCTGAAGGTGGCTACGACTATTATGTGATTGAACTGAGCAGTTTTCAGCTTGACGGGATGTACGATTTCAGGGCCGACATAGCGGTTCTTATGAACATAACGCCCGATCACCTCGACAGGTACGGCTATAACCTTCAGAACTATATCGATTCCAAGTTCAGGATAACCAGGAACCAGCGGAAAACGGACAAGCTCATTTACTGGGCCGATGATCCCATAATCAGGAAAGAGCTCGATTCCGGTGAATACGGCATGGAACTTCTTCCCTTTTCAGCCACTACGAGTGAAGGGATGACGGCATGGATCGAGAACGATGAACTAATCATTAATTACCATACTAAAACCAAGCTTATGACCATTCATGACCTGGCACTCAGGGGCCGCCACAACATTTTCAACTCGATGGCGGCGGCGATTGCAGGCAAAGTTCTGACTATCAGGAAAGAGGTGATCCGGGAAAGCCTCTCTGATTTTCAGGGTGTGGAGCACCGTCTCGAACCGGTGATTACTGTCTGCGGCATCAACTTTATTAATGATTCAAAAGGCACGAATGTCAATTCGACCTGGTATGCCCTGGAATGCATGGAGACCGATGTGGTATGGATTGCAGGAGGCATTGACAAGGGGAATGATTATTCCGAGCTTTTCCCGGTGGTGAAGCAGAAGGTGAGAGCGATAGTCTGCCTGGGCAGGGATAACAGGAAGATAATCGAAGCATTCAGCGATATAGTGCCAACCATAGTCGAGGCATCCTCAATGGTTGAAGCCGTCAGGTCCTCGTACTACCTGGCCAGGAAGGGACAAACTGTGCTGCTGTCGCCCGCGTGCGCGAGCTTTGACCTGTTTAATAACTACGAGGACAGGGGAAGGCAGTTCAAACAGGAAGTAAGGAATTTGTAATCAGTTGTATCATGCAACAGGGCTGGCTGACAAAAACATTCAAGGGCGACAGGGTGATCTGGGCGCTGGTGGTGGTCTTTATGATTTACTCCCTGCTGGCCGTTTACAGTTCCTCGGTGAGTGTCGCTTATCTCAGGCATGGAGGTAATACAACATACTTCCTGAGAAGCCAGTTTATAATACTTGCCCTGAGCCTTGCAATAATTATAATAGTTCATTACCTGCCTTACAGGATCTATTACCGGCTTTCCGGGTTGCTTCTTTTGCTGTCTGTCGGACTGCTGTTGCTGACATTTGTAATCGGCGACAGGATCAACGATGCTGTCAGGGCTATTTACATTCCCGGGGTTGGAAGGATACAGTCTTCAGATATTGCCAAACTGGCTCTCGTGATATATCTGGCAAGAGTTCTGGGGCAGTTTAAGGATAAGCTTAACGACTTCATGCTGGTGACCAAATACATGATGGTCCCGGTTGCAATTGTATGCGGCCTTATTATGCCAGAGAACCTGTCGACGGCTCTCATGGTGTTTGGTATAAGTATGATAATCATGTTTATAGGCCGGGTTCCCTTCAGGTTCCTGCTGGCCTATGCAGGAATGGCAATGGTGGGGATAGTTATTATAGCAGGAATTCTTATGCTGGTATCGGACGAGAACAGGGTAAAAACCTGGGAAAGAAGGATCTCATCGCATTTCTCGTCCAAGGTGGATAATGATGCAAATTACCAGTCGAATCAGGCCAAGATAGCCATATCCACCGGCGGATTGTTCGGCAAGGCACCCGGCGGCAGCACTCAGCGCAACATGCTGCCACAGTCGAATTCCGACTTCATTTTCGCGATAATAATAGAGGAATACGGCCTGCTTTTCGGTGCTTTGCCGCTGATACTGGCCTACATGGTCTTGCTGTTCAGGGGGATAACCATAGTCAAAAAGTGTGATGCCGCGTTTCCTGCCTACTTGGTTATCGGCCTGGTGGTCATGATAACCGTCCAGGCAATGATCAATATGATGGTTGCGGTAGGTCTGTTCCCCGTGACGGGTCAGACGCTGCCGATGGTCAGCTGGGGAAGAACCTCTGCCCTGGTAATGAGCTTTTCGATAGGAGCCATACTAAGTGTCAGCAGGGTGGTTAATGCAAGGATCCGAGAGGAAGATTTACCGGAAGAAGAAAAAACAGATGAAGGAGAAAAGATATATGAACCGGCAGGAGCATAAAAGGGTGATAATAAGTGGTGGAGGAACCGGTGGACATGTCTTCCCGGCCATTTCCATTGCCAATGCCCTGCGCAGGATTGACCGGGATATCGAGATACTTTTCGTTGGAGCCCTCGGCAAGCTCGAGATGGAAAAAGTGCCCGCGGCAGGTTACAGGATAGTAGGGCTTCCTGTGGCGGGGATAAACAGGAAAAAACCTCTCAGGAATATTCCGGTATTCTTCAGGCTTCTGGCAAGCCTCAGGATAGCCGGGAAAACCCTGAAGGAATTCAGGCCGCACGCGGCAGTGGGTGTCGGCGGTTATGCAAGCGGACCATTGCTCAGGAAGGCTGTTAAAATGAACATACCCATTCTGATACAGGAACAGAACAGCTATCCGGGTGTTACCAACAGGCTTCTGGCAAAGAAGGCTTCAGTGATTTGCGTGGCTTACGATGGCATGGAGACATATTTCCCTGCCGGGAAAATTATAAAAACCGGGAATCCGGTGCGTCAGAGCTTTGATAATCTGGAAGATAAGAGGGAAGAGGCCCTCGGGTTCTTCGGTTTAAGCCCAGAGCTTCCAGTTGTGCTTGTGCTTGGCGGATCGCTCGGGGCAGGTACAATAAACAGATGTCTGTCAGAAAACCTCGAAACGCTGAAAAACTCAGATTGTCAGTGGCTTTGGCAGACCGGCAGTTACTATTATGAGGATATTGAAAAACTGGTTCCGGAAAAAGGCGGCAGGATATCGGTACATTCCTTTATCGACAGGATGGATCTGGCATTCGCGGCTGCCACGGTTATTGTTTCGAGAGCCGGAGCCGGCACCATTTCGGAATTGTGCCTTGTGGGGAAACCGGTAATACTTATACCCTCACCCAATGTGGCCGAGGATCACCAGACCAAAAACGCCATGGCCCTTGGCTCAAGGGATGCAGCCATCGTGATATCCGATTCGGATGTATCTGAATTGCTTCTGAAAGAAGCCCTCAGGCTTGTTTCCGATGAGAAGGAAAGAGAGAAACTGTCGCGGAATATTGCAATGATGGCGGAAAGGGATGCTGATATCCGCATAGCATCTGAAATTATTAAACTGATGGAGGGATGATTGACCTGAGAACCATAGAAGGAATATACTTTGTCGGCATCGGAGGTATCGGCATGAGCGCCCTTGCTCTTTACTATGAGCAGGAAGGCTTTCTAACCGCCGGCTACGACAGGTCCGAATCATCAATTACGCGTTCTCTTGCTGAAAAAGGCTGCCTGATCACCTATGAGGATTCGCTGAAGGAATTGCCGCCTTTGTTCGGCGACATTAAGTTCAGGGAAAGGGTAATAGTTGTTTACACACCGGCCATTCCTCCCACGAATAAAATACTTTCATATTTCCGCGGGAACAGGTACAGGATCTACAAAAGATCGGAAATACTGGGAGAGATCTCTGCTACGGGCGACACGGTGGCAATAGCCGGAACCCACGGCAAGACAACCTTGTCGACCATGACAGCCCACCTTCTTAAACAGTCGCGTGTCGATTGCACCGCGTTTCTTGGCGGGATATCAAAGAATTACGGTTCGAACCTGATTCCCGGCCAGGGCAGGTACATTGTTATGGAGGCTGATGAGTTCGACAGATCCTTCCACCGGCTGAGTCCCCTGATGGCGGTTATCACTTCCGTGGACGCGGATCATCTCGACATTTACGGCGATCATCAGTCGATGATAAAGGCTTACAACGTGTTCTGTTCAAAGATCAGGAAAGGGGGGGCGCTCATTATAAACTATAAAATAAGGGACAGGATAGAGATCCCTGAAGGAGTCAGAGGATTTAGCTATGGCCCGGAGCCGGAAGCCGATTACAGGTATTCCGGGGTAAGGCGTGAGGGAAATATGTATTATTTCACAATTCAGACTCCTGATACTGTTTTGGAAGATCTGGAGTTTCCCTTCCCCGGAATTGTCAATATCGAGAATTTCACTGCAGCTGTTGCCCTTGCCCTCAACTGCGGAGTGAGCGTTGACGAGATAAGGCCTGCAGTCAGAGGCTTCCTGGGGGTAAGGAGGAGATTCGACATAAGGCTCGATCTCCCGGGTCTGGCATATATCGACGATTATGCCCATCATCCTGAGGAGATACGGGCATGCATCTCCAATTTAAGGGAGTACTTCGGGGGAAGAAAGATCACCGGTATTTTCCAGCCTCATCTTTTCTCGCGCACCCGCGATCATGCCGACGGTTTTGCAGCTATCCTCGACGAACTGGATGAGGTAATACTTCTTCCCGTCTATCCCGCGAGGGAATTGCCTATCCCGGGTGTTGACTCGGAGATGATATTCTCCAGGATGAAGTTGCCTGAGAAAAAGCTTCTGAAGCCCGGGGACATTCCCGGCATTCTTGACCCGGAAAATCTTGACGTGCTGGTCACTATCGGCGCCGGGGACATTGACAGGCTTGTGGAACCCATTGAAAAGAAACTAATCGGCAGCATAAAAAAATGAAAAAGGCAGTGAGGATATTGTTGCTTGTTCCGTCGCTATACCTTGCAATAGCGCCGGTCTGGTATTCCCACTGGCATAATACAAAGGTTTGCAAGAGGATAGAGGTTAAGATAGTTGATTCGGCCGACTATCATTTTGTTACGAGAAAGGATATAATGAACACCGTTCTGAAAAGGAATGGCAGCCTGGTTGGAAAGACGGTGAAGGATATCGATATAGACGCTATTGAGGAGACAATGAGCGGATTCATGGAACTTAAAAGTGCTGAGGTCTTCATTTCGATAGACGGTGTATTGCATATAGTTGCCGACCAGCGCACGCCGGTCATGAGGGTGATGCCTTCAAACGGAGGCGACTATTATATCGACGACGAAGGTGTTGTCATGAGGAGAAGAAACCTTTATACACCGAGGCTCCACATAGTCGGGGGAAATATTAATATCAGCCAGGCAATGCTAAAGGGTGTCAGTGTCCTGGATACGAGCATAAAAAATTCAATACTGAAGGATATTTTCTATCTGGTCGACCATATAAATCGGGACAACTTCTGGTCGGCCCAGATCGATCAGATCTTTGTCGACATGCACGACGAGATAGACCTGATACCCCGGGTGGGCAATCATGTTATCCATCTCGGCAGTGCTGAGGAATATCAGGACAAGCTGAGATACCTGAGAGTGTTTTACGATAAAGTTTTGCCAGAAGTGGGGTGGGACAGATATTCATTAATAAACCTTGCTTACAAGGACCAGATAGTATGCAGGAAGAGATAAAAAGAAATCCATATATCAGACTATGAGCAAAAAGGAACAGTATGTAGCAGCAATCGACATTGGAACCACAAAGATTGTGACCATTGTCGGCAGGAAGAACGAGAACGGAAAAATCGAGATTCTCGGTATCAGCAAGGCTCCATCTACCGGTGTCAGGAGAGGAGTTGTGCAGAACATTGAAGAGACAGTAAATGCTATTCAGGCAACCGTCGACGATGTTCAGAAAACAACGGGAGTTGTATTTCACGAAGTCTTCGTGGGCATCGCGGGGCAGCACATCAGAAGTATCAAGACCCGCGGCTCCAGGATGCGCGACGACTTCGATGATGAAATTAAGAAGGATGAGGTTTTCAGGCTTATTGAAGACATGTACAAGATACATGTTGAAATGGGAGAGGAAATCATTCATGTCATTCCCCAGGTTTTCATTATCGACAATGAACCGGGGATAAAGAATCCTATCGGCATCTGCGGCCATCAGCTTGAAGCCAATTTCCATATTGTCATTGGCCGTGTTGCTGCAGCCAAAAACATTGAAAGGTGTGTTCAGAGGGCTGATCTGAAACTTAAGGATCTGATCCTTGAACCTCTGGCTTCTGCCGATGCGGTGCTTACCGACGACGAGAAAGAAGCCGGAGTGGTGCTGGTCGATATAGGCGGCGGTACAACAGACCTGGCTGTCTATTACGACAATACCATCAGGCATACAGCAGTGATACCTTTTGGAGGAAATGTGATCACGAGCGATATAAAGGAAGGATGCGCGATCCTTGAAAGGCATGCCGAGCAACTCAAGATCCAGTATGGTTCGGCACTAAGGGATATTGCCCCTGAAGACAAGGTTGTTGCCATTCCCGGCATCAGCGGCAGGAATCCCAAGGAGATATCCTTCAGGAGCCTTGCCGGAATCATCCAGTCGAGGATGGAGGAGATTATTGAAATAGTGAATTTCGAGATACAGAACTCTGGTTATGCTGATAAACTGGCTGCAGGGATTGTAATAACCGGAGGCGGAGCTATGTTGAAGCATCTTCCCCAGCTTATGAATTTCCGTACAGCCATGGATGTAAGGATAGGCTATCCCAATGAGCACCTGGCAGGAAAGGCAAAAGATGAACTGAACCAGCCCATGTATGCTACCGCGGTCGGACTTATCCTGAGGGGCTTTGATCATCTGACCACTTACAAGAAATCATTTGAGGCCGGTAACAAGGATGACTATGTAAGGATCAAAAGGACTGGCAGCGAAAAGCTTGAAAACGAACATATAGATGACCGTGTGGAAGACCAGGCGCCTGAATCCGGAACTAATGACAAGGTTCCGTTAACAGAGAAGATCAAGCAGATGATCACCAGGATGTTCGAAGTGGAAGATCAGACTATCAACTGACAATTGTTATTTGATCGAAAGGTATGGTATGCTGTTCATTAACAATCAAAAATAAGAAAGCATGGAAGATGATTTGATATATTTTGACCTTCCGGTTGAGAGGTCATCCATTATTAAAGTTATAGGAATAGGCGGCGGTGGAAACAACGCGGTAAATCACATGTTCGAAAAGGGCATCAAGGATGTAAACTTTGTAGTCTGTAACACCGACCATCAGGCTCTTGCCAGAAGTCAGGTGCCCGTGAAGGTTCAGCTTGGAGCCTCCATTACCGAAGGCCGCGGTGCGGGAAGCAAACCCGATGTCGGTCGCCAGGCTGCCATGGAAAACATCGACGATGTGATGAAATCCATAGGAGGCAATACCAAGATGGTATTCCTGACTACAGGAATGGGAGGCGGTACCGGCACCGGTGCAATACCCGTTATCGCCAAAGCCTGCAGGGATGCAGGATATCTTACCGTGGCAGTGGTCACAATACCGTTCAAGTCGGAGGGCAAGGTAAGGATCAACTATGCTATCGAAGGGATCAGCCACCTCGGAGAGCATGTGGATTCACTTCTTGTAATTAACAATGAAAAACTAAGGGAGATATATGGCGATCTCGGGGTATCGGCGGCATTCTCCAAGGCCGACGATATCCTGGCAACAGCGGTGAAGGGTATCGCAGAGATCATTACTGTGGCCGGTTATATCAATGTTGATTTTGCTGATGTCGAGACGGTGATGAAGGACTCTGGCGTGGCAGTAATGGGAATGGGCATGGCTTCGGGCGAAGACAGGGCCCTGAGTGCCATTGAGAACGCTCTTGCTTCGCCTCTTCTTAATTCAAACGATATAACAGGAGCAAAGAGCATTCTTGTAAACATAGCCTCGGGTTCGGGTGGTAATGAACTGACCATGGACGAACTCGGGCAGATCACCGACTACATGTATGAGGTATCATCGGAAGACGCGCTGATAATAAGAGGATTGTCGCAGGATGACAAACTTGGCGAGGAGATCAGCGTAACTGTTATTGCAACAGGCTTCCCGTCAAACAGTATACTGACACCCTACAAGAAGCCCAAACCCAAGAAGGTTGAGCTCCTCGCGGAGCTGCATCCCATTCCTCCCCATATCATTCCCGACAGGGGGGAAAACACTTTCTCGGTTGTTCAGAAATCCACGAAGCAGGAAGTGCCGGATCATGATGAGGAGAGGCAGGGCAGGCTCAGATTTGGTCACGGCGAGATTGAAGAAATGACGTTCATGCGCGGCAAGAAGGAATCGGATCTTATTGAAGAGAGGGAAAGCCAGAAGTCAACCCTTCAGAAGGTAAAGCATATGCAGAATTTTTTCAGGAAGGAAGGACTCTCCAGCAATATAATAAAGGATAACATCGAAGCATTTGAGGATGTCCCGGCATATATAAGGCGTAACATGTCGCTTCAGCCCAGGGAAAAGGAAGCCGAAGTGAAAGTTTCAAAGTACACCCTCGAAGAGCTTGCCGATGGTCAGGGGCCGGTGCTGAGAGAAAACAACGCCTATCTCAACGATAATGTCGACTGATAAATAAAGTCTGATTTATGGAAGCGGGGGGGTGTTGCATGCGACACCCCTTCTGTTTAAAAGGCTGATTGCCCGGCCCTGCATGTAGAAATTTCATATATTTGCAGCCGATGAGGAGAACACTGGCAATATTGCTGCTTACCTGCCTGACGCCTGTTTTTCGAGCAGGAGCTCAGGATACTGTCAGGCACAGGATAATCGAAATGTGGAAGCTTTCTCCCGATCAGACTGAAGAACTCAATGTTCCCTTCGACACCACCTTTTCTCTTTTCCATAATTACCGCCTTGCCGACAAGTATTCGCCATTGAATGCTTCCCCCGGCAGCTACGGCCTTCCCTTTTATCAGCTGAATTTTTTCGACAGGGTAACAGATCCCGACAAGTACCTTAGCTGGTACTATTATCCTTTCATGTACCAGCCCGGTAATTACCTTTTTATGAACACCCAGGTCCCTTTTACCGAATTAATCTGGACATACGGTGGTTTGCGCGATCAGGCGGAGCAGACATTCCGGATAAGGCACTCCCAGAATGTAAACAGGAAACTGAATTTTTCACTTGTCTACGACATAGTGTACAACCTTGGGCAATACAACTACCAGCAGTCGAGTGACAAGAGCTTTACTTTCAACGGATCGTACAGGGGCGACAACTACAAGGCTTATTTTGCCTATGGCCTGAACAACATAAAGACCTACGAGAACGGAGGCATCAGCGATCTCAGTCAGCTCGAAACGCTTGAACCCAAAAATATTGCAGTTAACCTGGGAGGACTCAGCAAGGCTCTCAGTTATCTGAAGAACAGCAACCTTATGCTTGTTCAGCGCTATACCCTTGGGAAGAAAACGACTACCGTTGCCGACAGTTCCGGATCAGCCCGCGGGCCATTCTGGCTAAGCGGTTCATTCTCCCATATTCTTATGGTAGACGGGAACAGGCGAAGCTATGAAGACAGCAATCCTGATACGGTTTTTTACGGCCCGGTTTATATTAGCGACAGACAAACCTTTGACAGCCTTTCTGCCAGGACCATAAAAAACACGATTCGCTTTGACTTCACGACCAATGAATCAGGCAGGTTCAGACTTGCCGGCGGGGTGGGCATCAGGAATGAACTTATCAGATACAGCCAGATTGTACCCACGCACGACACCTTGCTTGCCGACACCGCCGTGTGGAGAAAGCACAACAACGTTCTTGTGGGCAGGTTGTACAACAATATCGGTGACAAGTTCTTCTGGCTGGCTACAGGCGAGCTCTTCCTGAGCGGTTACCGTTTCGGCGATTTCAATCTGGACGGAGTGATATCCAAATCGTTCAGCTTTAAAAAGGGCCTCGCTTCGTGGAACATCAACGGGTCGATTGCCAACCGCCAGCCTTCTTTCTGGTATGAACAGTGGGGAGGAAATCACTTTGAATGGTCGAAGAGCATGAATAAGGAATTCCGTATTGATGTCGGAACCAGTTTCAACTACCCGGCGCGCAATATGGAATTAAGGTTCAATTATGCAATCATTGACAACTATACAGCTTTCGACACACTGGCCATGCCCTCACAGCATGGAGGCGGACTTTCCGTGGCTTCGGTATACGCTAACAAGGATCTAAGGGCATGGAAATTTCATCTTACTCCCGCGCTGCTTGTCCAGCAGTCAAGCAATACAGATGTACTCGACCTTCCCCTGGCAACTGTAAGGGCGACAGGCTTTTTTGAGCATCTCTTCAATTTCAGAAAAACAGACGGACAACTGAATATGCAACTGGGAGCCGAGGTTCTCTACCATACGCCTTACCATGCCTTGGCCTATATGCCTGCAACGGGAAGATACTACAGGCAGAACGAGGTTGAGACTGGCAATTATCCCTTTGTCAATGTTTTTCTTAATCTCAAGCTCCGAAGGACAAGGATCTTCCTGATGCTCGACCATGTGAACTCGGGTTTCACGGGTTACGATTATTTCATGATCCCTTCTTACCCAATGAATATCAGGATGTTCAGGTACGGCCTGGCATGGACTTTTTATGATTGATATATTTTACTATATTTGCGCCCGGGAATTAAAATTAGGGCGGAGGATGGGAAGGGGGTTGGCAGGAATAGAAGTTTAACTAAATTTGAATTTTTGACAAGAAATCTAAGTATTTTACTGGCCATCATCGGAACAATGTTTCTTTCCTGTTCCAAAAACCCGGCCGGAATAATCCCTGAGAATTCGGAATTATTTGATCTTGATTCTATCAGAGCAAGGGGCAGGCTTATAGTCATCACGGATTATAACTCGGTCAACTATTTTCTGTACAATGGTGAACCCATGGGGTTTCACTATGAACTACTGAAAGCCTTCTCCGATCATATCGGCATTGATCTGGAGGTGTTTGGCAGCAACAGCCTTGAGGATTCTTTTGCCATGCTCCACAAGGGACAGGCCGATCTTCTGGCCATGGGACTTACGGTTACCCGGTCGCGCGGCAGCGAGCTGAGGTTCACAGAAACATTAGACAGCACGAGAATAATCCTTGTTCAGAAAAAGCCAAACAGATGGCGTTCGCTTACTGCTGACGATCTCGAAAGCAGGCTTGTCCGCGATCTGCAGAACCTTTCCAACAAAACGGTATATGTTCAGAAAGGCTCATCGCATGCTGAATACCTCAATGCTTTACCGGACATTATTGCTAAGAAGCTAACGGTAATTGAAGTGCCTTTCGAGGCTGAAGCTCTTATTGATCTGGTCAGCAGGGGCGAAATAGAATATGCAGTCTGCGATGAAAATATTGCAGTGATCAATGCCGCTCGTTTTCCGGATATAGATATAGGAACCAGGCTGAGCACGCATCAGAATATCGCGTGGGCAATCCGCGAAACCAATTCCGATCAGCTTGCAGATGAGCTTGATAACTGGATAAGGTCTTTCCGGGAAACCCATGCTTTTGCCATCCTGTACTCGAAGTACTTCAGGAACTCCAATTCGGTAAAGTTCTTTCAAAGTGATTATTACACCCTGAATTCGGGAAAAGTATCCCAGTGGGACAATCTCATCAAGACCTACAGTGCAACGATAGGCTGGGACTGGCGTCTGCTTGCCTCGCTCATATATCAGGAATCGCGGTTTATTCCGGATGTAATGTCGAAGGTAGGCGCTTACGGACTTATGCAGGTATTGCCGGAGACGGGCAGGCATTTCGGCATCGATGTAACAGCATCTCCCGAGCTTAACATCAAGGCGGGAGTGAAATTCATCGCCTGGCTTCATAATATTTTTGACTCCAGGATCGCTGATGAGGGGGAACGGAAAAAATTCATCCTGGCGGCCTACAATGCAGGGCCCGGGCATATACTGGATGCCATGAAGCTTGCAGAGAAAAACGGGATGGATCCCCAGGTGTGGGAAGGCAGCGTGGCCCAATGGGTTTTGAAAAAGTCGGATCCTCTATATTATAACGACAGCGTGGTAAAGCATGGCTTTTTCAGGGGTACGGAATCGGTTGCCTTTGTCACCCAAATCCTGGAGCGCTACAAGCATTACAGGAACATTCTTCCCGCGAACGGTGAATCGCTGACATACAACACGGGAATGGTTTCAGTGCAGAAGTAATATTATTTGTATATTGTTGTCAGGAAAGAGGAAACAATTTACAATTCATATATATTCTGTCATGGACTTCAATCAACTGGCAAAATCGCGTTATTCCTCACGTAGTTACAAGGCTCAGCCTGTTGAGGAAGACAAGCTGAACTATGTCCTTGAAGCCGGCAGGCTTGCTCCGTCGGCAGTCAACTATCAGCCCGTGTATTTCGTTGTGGTCAGGGGCTCAAACCTGGAAAATGTTCGTTCATGCTATCACCGCGAATGGTTTCGCTCGGCTCCTGTATGCATCGTGGTGTGTTCCGATCATTCCCGGTCGTGGAAGAGGGGCGACGGGAAGGACTCGGCTGATATAGATGCAGCCATTGCAGCTGATCACATTACACTTGCAGCAACCGGCACAGGGCTTGCAACATGCTGGGTGTGCAATTTCGACAAGGCAGGGCTCATAAAGGCTCTGAACCTTCCCGACCATGTGGAACCGGTTGTGATGCTTCCCATCGGTTACCCCAATGACACTGCAGATATAAACAGGCATTCTTCGAAGCGGAAACCCCTGGAGGAACTTGTTATCCGGGAAAAATTCTGATCGGTCAGCTAGTCGTATCTGATAGCCTTGACGGGAGTTATCCGGCTTATCAGCTGCGAGGGTACTAGCAGCATAAGGATGATGATGATCATCGTCCCTGCATTGAGCATCAGTATATGGGATAACTCCAGGTTAACCGGAACAGTCTTGATATAGTATGAACCCGGATCGAGTGAGATGAAACCGGTTTTGAGCTGGAGAAAAGCAAGTCCCAGCCCAATTATGTTTCCCCATAGCAATCCCTTTACAATCAGGAAAGATGCCTGGTATAGGAAAACCTTCCTGATAGTCGCGTTGTCCGATCCCAGGGCCTTTAATATTCCTATCATATTGGTCTTTTCAAGTATGATTATAAGAAGACCCGAGATCATGTTGAATCCTGCAACAAGCAGCATGAGGGTGATAATGATGAAAACGTTCATATCCTGGAAATTAAGCCAGTCGAAGATCTGGGGGTATCTCAGCCTTATGTTTGTAACCCTGAATTTTGTTTCATCCTCCAGCAGCTTGTATCCCACCTGGTTTCTTACCGCAAGCGTCATCTCGTCGAGCTTGTCGAAGTCGTCGATGAAGATCTCGAAACCGCTCACCTGGTCGTCGGTCCAGCCGTTTAGTCTTTTAATGTGCCCGATGTCGCAGAACACATACATCTTGTCGAACTCCTCAAGGCTGGTTTCATATATCCCGCAGACGGTGAACCGGCGGCTGCGCGGTGGATCCTGAACAAAATACATCGCGAACGAATCGCCGGTTTTCAGGCGAAGCATGTCCGATATCTTTTTTGATATTATGACATCGTTGATACGCCCCGTGTCTGATACCGTGAAAACCCTGCCTTCGACAATGTTGCTGCTGAAGAAATCCCAGTCGAAGTTGCTTCCGACACCCTTGAGCACAACCCCCTGGATCGCTTCCTCGGTTTTTATTATGCCGGCCTTTGTGGCGAAAACCTGGACATGCCTGATACCCTTCATTTCCTTTATTATTGGTATAAAAGACTGGGTGTCGCTGACCGGTATGGTCTCGAGCGAAAGATTGGAGTCGAAATTCAGGATCTGTATGTTTGAGCCGAAACCTACAATTTTGTCGCAGATCTGCTGCTTGAAGCCCGTCAGTACCGCCACGGCAATTATCATGACAGCAAGGCCCATGGCTATCCCGATTATAGCAATCACGTTTATAGGCTTCGAGAATGAAGTCTTTTCAGTTCGTCCCTTTATGAGACGCCGGGCTATGAAATACGGAAAGTTCATAAAGCAAAATCATGTCAAAAGTAAGTATAAATAGCTTGATTTAATGCCTTGCACTTTTAACTTTGTGTGACTTAATGTCTTTTTGCATAATTAAAACACGGCCGGATGAAAAAATCGCTTCTTGTAGTTCTTCTGTTGTCGGCTTTTGGGATTCAGTCATCCTGCGGCAGGCAAGTTGAGCCTCCCCTTCCAGGTGCGTGGTTGACAGATCAGTACAGCGGTCTGATCTCTGGTAAAAGGCTGGCGGTAGTTGCCAATCAGACCTCAATGGTTGGAAAAAGCCACCTGGTAGATACATTAAAGCGCCTGGGCTATGACATCAGGGCTATTTTTGCACCGGAGCACGGTTTCAGGGGTATGGCCGATGCAGGCGGTCACATTGAAGACGGAAGGGATCCTTCCACCGGCATCCCTGTCATAAGTCTTTACGGGAAACATTTCAAGCCCCGTCGTGAGGACCTGGAAGGCATTGATGCAGTGCTGTTTGACATACAGGATGTGGGAGCCAGGTTCTATACATACATCTCAACCCTTCATTATGTTATGGAAGCCTGCGCTGAAAACAATGTTGAATGTATAGTTCTCGACAGGCCTAATCCGAACGGTTTTTATGTCGACGGCAACATTCCCGATACGGCTTACCGCTCATTTGTGGGAATGCATCCTGTTCCAATAGTGCACGGGATGACTATAGGGGAGTATGCCCGGATGATTGACGGGGAAGGCTGGCTCAGCGGCGGTGTCAGGTGCAGGCTGACGGTTGTCGCCTGCCGGAACTATGATCATCAGACTCTCTATGAGCTGCCGGTGAGGCCTTCGCCGAATCTGCCAAACCAGAACTCGGTTTATCTCTATCCGTCCATCTGCTTTTTTGAAGGCACTACTCTGTCGCTGGGAAGGGGTACAGCCTTTCCTTTCCAGGTTTACGGCTCACCTGAACTTCCCGACACAGGATTCAGCTTTACACCCCAAAGCGTGAGCGGGGCGACTAATCCTCCGCTTCTCGGGCAGCTTTGTTATGGCACCGACCTTCGCGATGCCCTTGCCGACGGGCTGGTTCCCTCACCTGAACTGAACCTGGGATGGGTGATAGATGCATACAACAACTATCCCGACAAGAGCAGATTCTTCACGCGCTATTTTGATGTCCTTGCCGGCGGCCCGGAGCTGAGGGAGCAGATCCGGAAAGGCATGAGCTCCGCCGAGATAAGAGAAACCTGGAAACCAGGTCTTGAAAACTTCGCCCAGCTAAGAAGCAAATACCTGCTTTACAAGTAAGCAGTTGGCTGTTCGAAGTTCGGGGTTTCACGTTCTTCACTCTGTGCCCTGCGCCCTGTGCCCTGAGCAAAAAACCCACACCCAACCCCCGCTTAGGGCGGGGCAGGCTCTCCGAGGAGGGGATTCATCCGACGCAACCTTCGCTAAAACCTCATTATAAGAGACTTGCACGACCTGCATGACTTGCACGACCTGCAAGACCTGTCTCTGCGCCCTGTGCCCTGTGCCCCATTCTCCCCTTCATCTTCTTCACGCCGCGTACCGTTCTTACTCCCCTGTGTCTGTAATCTGCTGATTTATAGTTGTTTTAATATTGCTATAACCAGTAGTTTTAATTCAGGGGGAATATTATATAAGGAACCAGGTTGAGTGTAAATTTGGACAAGGGAAAAATGGCTATAACCTTAATAAAGTAAGAGCAAGAACATCAAGAACTTCCGGAAGTTGGATCGCGGCTATATTCTTTGTGCTGAACCCGGTAAAGTTCAGCAAAGAATTTTTGTTCTCGTTTTTTAAAAAGACTTTATCATCACTATTTCGATACCAGATTATTTTATCCGGTACCAAAATGAATTAGTATTTGTAAAAGCGGAATGACTTATTCACCAAACCCTAAATAGTTTCTCCATGTCCATTTTGATAAGGATCATTTACCCCTTGTCCTTGGGGAATTCATACAGGTACAAAAGCCGGCCCGGGCTATTTTGTTATTAAAATAAGGCAGGAGATATCATCGAAAAAAAGAACAATAAAACACTTACAGTTAAATAGACTACCACAATCAAACCTTTTCGCTTGCGTTCATCAGTGCTCTCAGCCCTGAAGTTTTTAATAGTAGATACAATTTTCACTTTGTTTTTTCTATAATAGATAAATAATACAATGTAAATGGGAGCAATTAATAAAGGGAATAGTACAAACTTATCCCAAACACCATTGTCTATTCTTATTGCACTTATAATATCTTTATTGAATAAAGTTTCAATAAAGCCCAGAAGTGTCAAAATATGAATAAGGAAAATACCTCCTATTAAAACAAATGCATGTATCCAACTATCTGAAGACTTTTTATATCTATAAAAACTTCTAAAGCGATAAAATACGTATAGAAAGAATTTCATATACTCAAATTTAGTGTTTGTAGTCTAAATATCCAGAGGCGTCTGATATGCCGTAACCAATTGAAAACGTTAAAACAATAGGATTTGATTTAATAAGCATTAATGCTCCATCAATGCCTATCTTACCTACATTGAGCCAACCATTAATACTATAGATTCCTTCATTGGAAAAGGAGTTTTGAGCTTTTGTGAAATGGTCAGCTATTGAAACAACACCTACTACACTACCTAAAAACTTAGCTCCAGAAGCAAACTTCCCCATAGTTTTAAATGCTGCTTTTTCAGAGGGTATAATTTTATTTGTTCGTTTTATTTTCGCTAATGCATCTGCTTGTGTAAGTTCTGCTGAACCTCGAACCATAGTTATCATCGAACCTACTACCGCAGTACCAAAAGAAAATCTATCGCTTAGAAGTCTACTATTGCCCCCTTGTCCTGCGGGATCATTTTTGTCGAAACGGAATGGATCATTATTATTATCAATAATCGGAGTAGTCGGTGTATTCTTCTCTGGCACTTGAGCTGTAATAGTAACTTCTCCCAACATGTATGGCTGACCAGGTCCC
>JAXDBC010000084.1:0-51511 GCA_034679225.1 Bacteroidales bacterium
AACCATCCGAAGAATCTTTTCCTGAATGAATCCTTTCCCGATGTATTGTTCCGGATTTCATTTATCCTTGCAGCCCACTCGCCGGAACTAATCAGGAGGCAAATACCGGGAGGAAGTTCAGCATATCTGAAGTCAACCTCACCAGGCAGTTCCGAATACAATTCATCGACCATAAGAAACAGAAGGCGGAGTTCCTCGAAAGCTTCCGGGTTATAGGAAAGAAGCCCGGTTTCAGGCGATTCGGTCAGGCGTGAAATAACCGGACCGGTCCCGAAAGGAACCCTCAGTGATATTCTCGGCGAAGGATATACCGTGGTTGAAGTCAGGTTGAAGAATCCGCCTGCCGGAAGAAGTTTCTGAATGAACCAGAAATCCTCTCCGGCCTTCCTCCTGTTCATTCCTCCCGCCTTTACATATGCTGATGCCTTAATGGCAACAGCCGAGCCCACGGTGTGATGCACATAGGGAAAGCCGGCATAGGAAAGGCCTCTTACGAAATATCTCATATGAAGCTCATACAGTGTTACTGAGCGGTAAACCACTTCAGGAAAATCATTGCCCGACAAAGGATGCTCAAAATAGAGTGAACATGCCCCGCGGTCGGGTCTGCCGGCCATCCCGGTGAAGACAGCTTCAAAATAGTTACTTTTCACAGTGCAATCGGCATCTATGTTCAGGATAATGCCATCGGGCTTCCCAATCAGCTCATAGCGTCTGACTGCCTCATCCATTCCCGTCTTTCTTGCAAGACCAACGCTCCACCCTGAAGATTTGAGATGCAGCCCGTTGATAATATGAAGATCAAAAAACAGATCGCGCTTTGTATTCTTCCAAGAATCAAGAGCTGAAATGCTTTGCAGGGTGTTGGAAAGGCTTTCTTCGCGGGCATTGTCGGGGGCATTTACCACTATGATTACTTCAGCCCTGCATCCGGGATGGCTGCAGCCTGCAAATGAGTCAAGAAGACTGGTTATTCCCGCTTCGTCAAAAGCAGGAACAACTACAATAATCTCCGTATTCTGATCTGGTGCCTCTTGAATGATCCGGGGGAAAAGCGCGTTATGCTCTAGCCAGGTTGAGGCAAATCCCATGGAATTATTTCTTTTTCTCGGTTTGGTATTTGGCATTCAGGCCATCCACAACCTGTTGAGTAATATCCATGGCAGAATCGCCATAAAGTACCTGGCCTCCGAAACTCTTCCCGAGAACATACTGATATTTATACTGATCCTTGTTTTCCTCGAGATAGGTGGTTATATATTCCAATATCTGCCTGTTCATTACCTGGTCTTCCTCCAGAAGGTTAGTCTGAAGCTGGTCGCGGAGATTCACGAGTTCCTGCTGTTGCTGAAGAAGCGACTGTTCCATCTCTGCCGCGGTGGCACGGGTTACAAGTCCCTTGTTTACCTTATCCTGGAAATCCTTCACTCCCTTTTCGTACTGGCTTCCCTTAGAATTCAGTTCGGCCTCGGCTTTTCTCTGTTTTTCAAGCAGTTCTTCTCTCCTGTCGGCATACATGTTGAACCTGATCACCACCGTATCGATATTAACAAAGGCAACTCCTTCGGCAACAGAGCCTGCTGCAGATTCGGGATCATTAGCTTTTGAGCTTTTCTTATTTCCTGTGAAGTGGAGAATGAACAGGGCGGCAACAGCCAGAAACAGCAGTGCAAGCAGAATATTGGTTAGATTCTTCATCAAAAATAATGTGAGGGTTAACGTTTATAGGCGACAAATATAACAAATAAATTATTTTGCTGCCTCACGGTGCAGAATTTTACCATGTATGCCGGAACGATCCGTGCACTTTAGAATTCAGGACATGGGATAGCACGTATTTTGGTACGCTGTCCGATTGAGAATGAATTGAATTCGTACACAAGAGATACCTCGTG
Organism: Bacteroidales bacterium; assembly: GCA_034679225.1. GTDB lineage: Bacteria > Bacteroidota > Bacteroidia > Bacteroidales > VadinHA17 > LD21. Next base: position 1,896 of record JAXDBC010000084.1, read on the forward strand.
CGATCCGTGTGTTGATGATATAAGGTTTGAGATAGTGAAATCGTAACTATATCCAATGTGAAGCTGCTTGGTCTTTATCCCCACGAGTCCGATGATGGCATCTCCCGCCTGGGAGGTCATAAACGGGATACCCCTGTACCAGAGTCCGAAGATAAGCGGGTCCCTGTAATAATACAATCCCACATCGGTTTGATAGAATTTTGCCTGTTTCTGAAAATTAAGGGCAACCGACAAAACTTCCTGGTAGGTATGGCGGAGCCTGGTTTTTCTTAATATCTGCATTCCCCCGAAGACATTCATTTTTACGGGAAGTGATGCCTCATCGCCATAGAATGACTGCTTAGGACTGAGAAGATGATCAAGTGTGAAACCTCCCCAGAAACGGTCGTTATACACGAGCGCTGAAGTAGCAAAGTCGACATCGGCAACCTTGCTGAAAGGAGGGGGATATACAGAGGGAACCGTACCCGATCCGGTCATCTGGCTGGCAAACACCAGCTTGTAAATGTCAAGGCCCAGATAGGTAAATTTGAAGTTCACCCCCGGACGTATGTGCCAGTCCTCATTAATCCTGAAATCGTATGAATAAAGCAGGCCTATATTGGTTGTACTAAGTTCTCCCGAACCTGCCACGTCGTATGTTGCCAGCACACCTATGCCTGAGTTGAAATTCAAAAGAGCCTTGTCGAACGAGATGCTGTATGTATGGAAAACCCCCGGAACAGCCGGCCACTGGTTCCTGTAATTCAAGGCAAACCTGTATTCTTCTGTTGCCCCTGCAAATGACGGTGCAAGGTAAAGCGGATTAGCATAGAACTGGGAAAAGGTAGGGTCCTGTCCAAAACTATCAATAATCAGGACACAGGAAATCAATAATGAATATTTTATTCTCTTAAGCAAAATCGACCCGATTAGGATTATTTGACTTTCATCTCTTTCGCAACAGTATATAAACGGAGATTTGCCGAAAAAGTGATATATCTTTTAAACAATTTTTACGCTCCCGGTATAAAGTCAATATACACAACCATTTAGATGTAAGCTAAATTTCCCGCTCTGTCATAAATTATTTATTTATTGTGACAAACATCATAAAATTAAGCTTCAGTATGCTTTTAATTTGATTTATCAATTATTGCTATTGTCCCAGGCAATGAATTGATATTTTTGTGTGACATTAACTTTAAAAAAGATGTTTAATAAATTTATTGCTTCAATTCTTCCGTATTTCCCGAAGAAGTTCATATGGATATTTTCGAAGGCCTATGTATCAGGTGAGACTATAGAGGATGCAATCAGGGTTTCGAAAGTGTTCAAGGAGAACAGGACAGATGTTACGCTTGATGTTCTGGGAGAGTTCATCAAGACTCTTGATGAAGCCGAAGAGAATAAAATTGAGTATCTCAATCTTATTGAAGCCACTGTTAAGGCTGGTATTGAGGGAAATTTTTCGCTGAAGCCCACTTCCTTCGGCTTGCTTATCGACAAGGAGGTATGTTACAGGCATATAAGGGAAATAGTGGCAAAGGCAGCCTCGTACAAGGGATTCATTAGAATAGATATGGAAGATTCGCCATGCACCGACATGGAAATTGAATTGTACAGGAGGCTCAAGCCCGAGTTTCCCAACAGCGTGGGACTTGTTGTGCAGGCATATCTGAAAAGGACCCTTGATGACGTGAAAGGCCTGATGGATCTCCATACCGCGGAATCGCCATTGAATTTCAGACTTTGCAAAGGGATTTACATTGAGCCTGCTGAGATCTCATACAAGAAATACGAGGAAATCAACCGGCACTACCTCGAAGATCTTGAGTTCATGCTGAGCAATGGGATATTCGTGGGGATTGCCACGCACGATAAACCACTGATTGAAGGAGCCTATCAACTTCTCAAAAAATACAACGTTCCAAAAAGCATGTATGAATTCCAGATGCTTTACGGCGTAACTCCGAGGCTGCGCGAAAGCATCGTGAACGAAGGTCACAGGATGAGGGTATATGTTCCTTTCGGCAGTAAGTGGTTTGGATACTGTACCAGGCGCCTTAAGGAGAATCCGAAGATGGCAAGTGATATTATTAAAGCAATCTTTGTAAAAGGATAGTCCCCGGTCATTCTTCTCTCAGTCTTTCCAGATAGCTTTTATGTATCCGGTCAAGCTCTTCACGGCTCAGGTCGGATTTCATCGGTTCGGGTTTCGGGGGAAGTCCGTTTATCAGGAGATAAGCAGCCCCGATTAGCATTATAGGACTCAGGCCGACCATTGCATTGGATGGAATAGTTCCTTTTTCGGCTGCATTTCTGAGGTTTCTCTGATGTATGACCGCGTAATTTGATTCCGGATCGCCGAGTTTTCCCATCGACATTCTTCCCTGATAGGCGGAAACTGCCACGTTATACTTCGCATTCTGCATTTCGGGCGTTACCGCAGGTGGTTTATAGATATCATATTTCAGGTTCTTCAGCCTGGGAACTATCACTACTTCTTCGATGGCAATTGTATCCGTCATCATGTAAATTCCGACCATGAACTCGAGGCCGGGCAAAGTATCGCTTACATGAAAACTGGCATCATTGTATCCTAAAAGCCTGAAATCGACGGTGTCGCGCCTGTTAACCCTTAAAGCGAAGGTCCCGTCTTCGCCGGTTACTGCAATAAATGAGCGGTTCAGGAATATCTGGGCATCGCGGAGCGGCATGTAGGTCGATGCATCCCTTACAATACCGTTAAAAAACAGCGAACTTTCCCTGGTTTTGCCTGACTGGCAGAAAAGCGGGGGAAAAGAAAACAACAGCGCGAAAAAGATGATGCAACATCTCCTCATAATGAGGATAAAGCTAAGCATTCAGAATAAGATCATCAAGTCTCCGTTTGGGAACATGATGAATACCATTCTCATCCCTCCAGTATTTAATGTCATTGTTACGCACTTCTTCAGGCACAACTTTCTCCCGTGGTTTACCGAGTGCCAGCACAAGCAGTATCTCGAGATGAGGCGGTATCCTGAGTTCCTCCCTCAGTTCCTGTCTTTTTACAGACGCTATAATGCAGCCGCCCAGACCTGCTTCAGTGGCTCCAAGCATTATGCTTTGAGCAGCGATTCCGTGGTCTACACTGAACGATTCGGTTATTTCCGTGTCGCCGTTTATTATTATATAGGCTGAAGGCCTTTCACCACGTACAGGTCCAACCCAGTCTTTCAGATAACCTGCCCATGCGAGACTCGGAAAAATCCTGGCACAGTCTTCAGGGCTGGTGTAAAGAAGGTATTTAAGCGGCTGTCTGTTTGCAGCAGAGGCTGACATTCTTGCAAGGTCCACGAGTTCCTCAAGGGTTTTTCTGTCAATCCTGTATGATTCGTCAAATCGTCTGTATGACCTTGTCCGGTAAACAATATCCTTCAGATTCATTTCAAGGTGTTTATTAATTCATTGTTTTTTCTCTTCCTGGTACAATCCGCTGCGTGAAAGCAGATGATCGAGATTGGCGAGTCCGTGAACAACAACCGCGGTTACTATGGATGTATGTTCCTGGTACTCGGGTATGCTTTTGTTATACAGATCATTTTCGGTATGCCAGATTTCCTGGTAGCTGAAATTGTATCCCTTGGCATCAGGAATATCAAAGGAGAGAGTCGGCACCCCGTTCATAGCAAAATAAGCATGGTCAGAGCCACCCGCTGATGTAGGCCGCGGCCTTGGAGGGTTCGTATTCTTCCTGAGGGTGAAGGGGAAATCGGGGTTTATGCTGTTAAGCGGCTTGCATATCTTTTCGAAATCGTCATACATTGCCTCAGGGACTGTCAGCCCCATGGCCACAGTCGGGCCGCTGTCGCGATTGAAGTAGTTTGATATATTTGGAAGCTTTTCCATGTTAGTCTCCACCCAGTGTTTTGATCCCAGAAGTCCGAATTCCTCGGCTGCCCAGAGACAAACCAGTATTGTCCGGCGGGGTTTTCCTCCTGCCGCCATGATAAGACGGGCAGCTTCCATAGCCGGTGTGACCCCGGAGCCGTCGTCGACACCGCCGGTTGCCACATCAAAGGCATCCAGGTGGCCTCCCATCATTACATACTCGGAGGGATAATGCGTCCCCTTTATCACCCCGATCACGTTGTGATATTTAACCGGTCCGGGTTTGAAATGATTCCTGATATCAAACTCAAGCAGGAAATACTTTCTTTCCTTTACCATCTTCTCAATAATAGCATACTGGTTCTCATCCAGTTTGATATCGCATACCGTGGGCAGATTGTCGAAAGTCAGTTTAGAAAGGTTTTTCCTGTCGTACAGGGCTCTGATGGGAAGCTCCGAAGATTGTATCACACCCAGGATGCCTGCCTCACACATTTCCCTGTAGAACAGTGCAGGTTCGCTTTTAAGCGGTATAGTCTCCCTGGGAGGTTTATCCCTGTTCATGTAGTTTTCCCGTGTTATCTCACGGTTGATGGCGCCCACCGAATCATTGTAGGCTATTACTGCCTTCCGTGCCGAGTCGGCCTTTTCCGAAAAATCGATAGGCCAGCCGTCATTTTTTCCTCCTATAAGAACCCATGCTCCCTTGAGGGAGCCCTTCATACTTTCAAATTCCTGCCTGTTTTTAGGTTCTGTCAAAACATGGCCGCGCTGCACTCCTTTTGTTCCGGAAGTATAGGAAGGAGTTGCAAAATGCAATATCATGCCGTTATCCGACAGCATTCTGCCGAACCAGGGTCCCCTGTTGAACCCGACAGGCACCGTTCCCGCCTCGTCCATTATCACCTCCATTCCCCATTTACGGAATTCGGAAGCGCACCATAAGGCAGCATTCTCGTATGCATCGGATCCAACCAGCCGGCCGCCGAACCTGTTCGAGATTACATCGAGATGATGCATTGTCCGGTTGTCGGTTTTCCCAAGTTCAATGATCCGGTCAACAACCTTTGACTGTTGTGAGACTGCAACTGTGGCGAATAGAATAAGTGCCGAGACTGAGAGTAAGGTTTTTTTCATTCTTTTAACTTTTTTGATACGATTCCGGAATCGGGTATGACATTCCGGCTGTGAAAATACATACATCAATCCGAACTTACCGGTGAATAGAAAAACATTGTCATTATTTTAATAAAAATTAACAATACTGAGAATCCATCCCTCAGACCCGTTTTTGCAATCATAGCACAAAGGCCCGGCTTCAACAAGAAAATCCAACCTCCAGTAACGGTAAAGTCGATAAACCACCTATACCGCCACTTATTTAAGTATATAGTGATATTCTTTATTCCCGGATGAGAATAACTGCCGGAGAGCGCTTCTGACAAAGACTGACCCTAATACCTGGAGGCTACAATATCCCAGTCGACTATTTCCCAGAACGACTTGATATAATCTGGACGCCTGTTCCTGTAATCGATGTAATAGGCATGTTCCCACACATCGCAGGTAAGGACTGGCTTAAGGCCTTTTCTCAGCGGATTGCCCGCGTTTGATTCCTGGACGATTGCAAGAGAGCCGTCCTCCTTTTTAACAAGCCATGCCCAGCCCGAGCCGAAAAGTCCGGCAGCCGATTTGGTGAATTGTTCCTTGAAAGCATCGAAGGAACCGAATGAATCCCTGATTGCATTGGCGAAAGTTCCGTCCGGTGTACGCTTGCCGGTTTTTGAAAAGCCTTCAAAGTAGAAAGTATGGTTCCATACCTGCGCTCCATTATTAAAGATTGGTCCGTCGGCTTTCCTGATTATTGTCTCAAGGTCAGCCTTCTCAAAATCAGATCCGGGAATCAGCGCGTTAAGGTTGTTCACATAAGCCTGATGATGTTTACCATAGTGGTATTCAATAGTCTCGACACTAATATAAGGAATAAGTGCATCAGGTGCGTAAGGAAGTCTGGGTAATTCAAATGCCATGGCAGTACAATGTTTTAGTTAGAACATGTTTAATTGTATATCTTTCAAAGATAGTCAATTTATCGCTGACTTACGATGATTTCAATCAAGAAAAATGGATGAAGGCAAAGCCGGGATTATCCCTTTTTCAGCGGCTGTCCGGTAGATTTCCGTAATGGCTATTCTTCCCTTTTGCCCTATCGACAGTGAGAAATCGTTTACATAGAGTTCTATATGGCTGTTGATAACGGATTTATCCATTTCCCGGGCATTGGAGCTTACGAAATCCTGCAGTTCATTTGAATGTTTATGGGCATACTCTATGCTTTTTCTGAGTATCCTGTTGAATTTCAAGGCGATGTCGCGGGGTATTCTCCTGTTGATCACGATGAAGCCCAGCGGGACCGGCAATCCCGTCAGCCTGTCCCAGTATTCTCCCATATCTGCAATTTTAACCAGTCCTTTTTCTGTATACGTGAAACGGGTTTCATGGATGATCAGTCCGGCATCGGCTTCATTTTCCAGAAGGGCTTTTACAATATCGCTGAAAAGGTATTCCTTTCTGTTCCGGGCATCGGGCCACGCCACGCTCAGGAGAAGATTTGCCGTCGTGAACCGGCCCGGGATGGCAATCCTCGCGTTGATCACCTCCTCATCACTCAACTTTTTTCTTCCGACAAGAAGGGGGCCGTTTCCGTATCCAAGTGCGCTTCCCGAATCAAGAATAAGATAATTGTCCGAGGCATAGGCATAGGCATGACAGCTTATCTTTGTAATATCTGCTTCCGATGAAAAAGCCCTTCTGTTCAGTTCCTCAACATCCGCCATGTAATAATCCGTTTCGAGCCCTTCAGTATCAATTTTCCCGTTCACCAGGGCATCGAAAATAAAAGTATCATTGGGGCAGGGAGAAAATCCAAGTGTAAGTTTCATTCTGTTAATCAATTAACAATAATACTTCCCTGAGCCTTGCAGTCAGGTTTTTAAGAGCCAGCGGGATATCCCAGTTTCCCCTGTTCCGGGGTTCAACCATATTGGAAATCGCCCTCAGTGCAATGAAGGGTATCTTTTCCATGCAGCACACGAAAAAGAATGCCGCGCCCTCCATGGTTTCTATATCAGGATTATATTTAGCTGAAATTCTGTTTATTGTTTCCCGCGAACCTGTTGCCGTACCGACAGTAACAGCATTCACCCTCCTCAGGCTTGAAGGTGCCGCCGACACGAGAGAGTTTTCAGCTACCAGCCTTCCGGCTCTGTAGGGGAATTCATCAGGCTTCTGAAGGCCTGCCTCGGCAAGCGTAAGGAAACCCGTTCTTTCTTCAATACCGGCATCGGCAAAGCAATCCGAAACGGGAATGACAACATCTCCTTTCCGGATATCGTTTTTATAGCTCCCGGCGATTCCGATATTAACGGCAAGATCGGGACGCTGTTCCGAATTCAGGTATCGTGTAAGGGCCCACGCGGTGGCAACTGCTCCCACTCCGGTAACGATGGAAATCAGGTCAATACCATCAATATCCTTCAATATTTCCGATTCAATTTGAGTGGCTGAAACCACCAATACCTTTGCCTGCATATCTATTTCCTCAGTTAACTGCTTCCAATTATTTCATAAATATATTAAAAAGATCAACTTAATTGGTTATTATTGCAGCTTTAAAAGCCTGTTTATGATGTACATCACTCGAGAAGAGACTTTTTGTGCCGTCCACGGTATGTACAGGGAATAGTGGTCGGACGAAAAAATACGGTATGAATTGAAACCGGGAATAATACAATTATTATGGCTAAAAGGACAGAGACAATAAACAACGGGACCGCACCCTCGCCAAACGGATACAACAAGATAGAATCGTGGGATGCCGAAACAATAGAGGAGCTAGCATTGCTCTATCACAGGATACTTAAGCTTCTGGGAGAGGATCCCGAACGGGAAGGGTTGAAGAGCACACCTGTCAGGGTTGCCAAGGCCATGAACTTTCTTACCATGGGATATGGGCAGAATCCCTGCGAGATAATCAACTCGGCAAAATTCCGGGAAGAATACAAGCAGATGGTACTGGTTAAGGACATTGAGCTATATTCACTGTGTGAACACCACATGCTCCCTTTTTTCGGGAAGGCTCATGTTGCATACATCCCCAACGGGTACATAACAGGTCTGAGCAAGATTGCAAGGGTTGTTGAAGCATTTGCACGCAGGCTGCAGGTTCAGGAAAGGCTTACAGTACAGATCCGCGACACCATTCAGGAATGCCTGAACCCAATGGGAGTTGCAGTTGTTATTGAGGCGCAGCACATGTGCATGCAGATCCGCGGTGTGCAGAAACAGCATTCCGTAACCACCACATCAGCCTTCACCGGCATTTTCCTGAGCAACCATAATACCAGGGAGGAGTTTATTCATCTGATAGGTTCCAGGCTACACTGATAATTATTTTTAATTGTAAGAATCTTATGAAACCCACATGTATTGCATACACAAACACTTATCTATATAATTTTCAAACATGTGGGTTCCATCAGACCATTGAAATAGATATTATATACTGATGAAAGCATACGTATTTCCCGGACAGGGAGCGCAATTCACAGGCATGGGCAAGGATCTTTATGAAAGGTCGGCGCTTGCCAGGGAACTATTTGAGAAAGCAAATACCCTGCTGGGTTTCACGATAAGCGAACTGATGTTCAGCGGTACAGATGAAGATCTGAAGCAGACTAAAGTAACACAGCCTGCCATTTTCCTGCATTCCACCATACTGGCAGCTTTGCCGGGCGACACATTTAATCCGGAAATGGTTGCAGGCCATTCACTTGGAGAGTTCTCGGCCCTTGTTGCCTCAAAGGCTCTTTCATTTGAAGACGGACTCATGCTTGTTGCAAAAAGAGCCTACGCGATGCAGAAAGCCTGTGAGGCAACAGTTTCGACGATGGCTGCAATAATAGGGCTTGAGGATAAAATCGTTGAAGAAACCTGTGCCGGCATAGAAGAAACGGTGGTACCGGCAAATTATAATTCGCCCGGCCAGATTGTGATCTCAGGGACCGTTGAGGGAGTGGAGAAAGCTGTGGAGATACTAAAGTCGCTCGGAGCCAGAAAGGCAGTGAGGCTTTCAGTGGGAGGAGCTTTCCATTCTCCGCTCATGGAGCCTGCAAGGGCCGAGCTTGAAAAGGCTATTGCCGGCACCGTGTTCAGCAGGCCAGTATGCCCTGTTTACCAAAATGTTACCGGAAAGCCATCAAGTGATCCGCGGGTGATAAAGGCAAACCTGGTTTCGCAGCTTACATCTCCTGTTCTATGGACCCAGACAGTCAGAAACATGATCACGGATGGCGCCTTGTCCTTTACAGAGGTAGGTCCAGGAAACGTGCTTCAGGGACTTATCAGGAAGATCAGCAAGGAAGTGATAGTCGATTCGGCTTCATCATGACTCTCCCGGCCTGGACGAGTTCAGGTTCCGGAAAAAATACAGGAGTTTATCAGACCTCCCAAACCGATCCGCTGTTCAGCAGGTCGTCCATGTTCCTTATTCTCGATTTGGTCATGCCCAGTTCAATCTGCTTAACCATCTCCACTTCATAGGTTGGTCCGGGAACCGATCGGATTACACCAAGCGCAACAGGATATTCAGGATACCTCATGTTGGCTAACATATACTGAATGCCGGGGTTTGATTCCGCGGCATCGTGGACAAGGATATCCTTTTCCTTAATACCCTTCTCTCCCAGCTTAACCACTTTCAGTTTCAGTCCGTCGAGAATAAGACCCTTATCGTTATTTTTTCCGAAGATCATCGGTTCTCCATGCTTCAGTATCAGTGTACGGTCGTCCCTGACTTCCTTCGCTGTAACTTTTTCATGGATACCGTCGTTGAATATCACGCAGTTCTGGAGCACCTCGATAACTGAAGCGCCTTTATGCCTGGCGGCTTCGATATAAATCTGGGTCGAAAGGGTTACATTGGCGTCGACAGTGCGGGCAAAGAATTTTCCTTTTGCTCCGATGACCAGTTCGCCTACCGAAAACGGCTCTTCAATTGTTCCGAGGGGCGATGTTTTTGTAACCAGCCCCTTATCGGATGTCGGTGAGTACTGCCCCTTGGTAAGTCCGTATATTTCGTTGTTGAACAGGATAATATTGATATCTACATTTCTTCTCACAACATGGATGAAGTGATTTCCCCCGATTGCCAGCGCGTCGCCGTCGCCGGTAATCTGCCATACCGAAAGGTCGGGGTTTGCCAGCTTTACGCCGGTGGCTATTGCCGAAGCCCTTCCGTGGATGCTATGAAAGCCATAGGTATTCATATAGTAGGGGAACCTTGAAGAGCATCCTATCCCGGAGATGAACGCGAATTTTTCCTTCGGTATTCCCAGTTCGGAGAGAGCTTTCTGAACTGCATTTATAATTGCATGGTCACCGCATCCGGGGCACCACCTTATCTCCTGATCGCTTTTAAAATCCTTCGGAGTTAACTTGTTGTTTATAATTTCGTCCATGGCTTTACCTTACAGAAGTTTTAAGCATTTTTCCTTTATCTCTTTGATTGTAAACGGAAGACCCTGAACCTTGGTGATCTGTTCATAATGGAATTCGGGGTATTTCATCCTGAGGTAATTTGCAAACTGCCCAAGGTTAAGTTCGCAAACAACAATCTTTTTGAATCTGCTGAAGACATCCCTTACATTTCCGGGCATCGGGTTTATGTAATTGAAGGTTACATTGCTTATCCTGTATCCCTGGGCCTGAAGTTCCTTCACAGCCATAACTCGGTAACCGTATGAACCTCCCCATCCTACAACCAGCAGGTCTCCCTCCTCCTCTCCGCTTACCTTAAGATCGGGTACTTTGGCAGCAACCCTGGCAATCTTCTGATCTCTCAAATTAACCATTAGTTCATGGTTTTCAGGGACATAAGAGACTGTTCCTTTAACGGTTTTTTCGAGTCCGCCAATTCTGTGCTCCATACTCGGGGTACCCGGGACAGCCCAGAACCTTGACAGTTTTTCGGGATCCCTTTTGTAGGGAATGTAAGGCAGGTCCTGATTGGAAGCGAAGGGCGGATGGATTTCCGGAAGGTCTTTCATAGCCGGTACCCTCCAGGGTTCGGTACCATTGGCAAGGTATCCGTCGGTAAGCAGGATAACCGGAGTCATATGTTCCACGGCAATCCGGGCGGCTTCAAAAGCATATCGGAAGCAGTCGGTTGGTGTGCTTGCCGCCAGTACAACCACGGGGCTTTCGCCGTTCCGGCCAAAAAGGGCCTGAAGAAGATCAGACTGTTCCGTCTTGGTGGGAAGTCCGGTCGATGGTCCGCCACGCTGAACATCAACTATAACAATTGGCAATTCCGTCATCACAGCCAGGCCTATGGCTTCTGATTTAAGGGCAAGCCCCGGACCTGATGTTGTAGTTACTGCCAGATTTCCTGCAAAGCTTGCTCCCAGGGCACTGCAAATCCCGGCAATTTCATCCTCAGCCTGGAAACTCTTTACTCCCAGGTCCTTTCGCGCGGCCAGTTCCTCGAGAATTCCCGTCGCTGGAGTGATAGGATAGGAGCCTATAAACAGTTCAAGGCCCGATTTTTCTGCCGCTGCCAGCAGGCCCCATGCAGTGGCGGTGTTGCCCGAGATATTGCGGTATTTTCCTTTGGCAATGGGTGCGGGATTTATCCTGATCGGTGCAAGTGCTTCTATTGTCTCTGCATAGTAATATCCAGCATGCAGGGCAATCTTGTTAGCCTCAATCAGTTCGGGCTTACTGCGGAATTTCTTCTCGAGATACTGTTCTGTATATTTAAGCTTGCGGTCGAAAAGCCAGTAAACCATTCCGAGAGCAAACATGTTCTTTGTCTTGAGTATGGTTTTCGGATCGAGGTTCAGATCTTTCAGCGCTTCCTTAACCATTGAGCTGATGGGGGCCTCAATCAGATTGTACTGATCCAGGTTATCCTCAACGACCGGATCGCTTTCATAACCTGCCTTTTCGATATTCTTCTCGGTGAAGTTGTCCTTGTCGATTATAATTGTTCCACCGAACTTGGTCCATTTTATATTTGCCCGTATGGCAGCAGGGTTCATGGCAACAAGAACGTCTGCATAATCGCCTGGAGTATAGATCTCGGACTGGCCAAGATGAACCTGAAATCCTGATACACCTCCCACCGTTCCCTGTGGTGCCCGTATCTCAGCAGGATAATCGGGAAAAGTAGTCAGGTCATTTCCATACAGGGCTGCAGTTTCGGAAAACAATGTTCCGGTCAGCTGCATGCCGTCGCCGGAATCACCCGAAAACCTGATGACCACATCTTCTTTTTCAATAACCGTGCATTTTTTTCGCATGATGTCGTGCAAATTACTAAAATTGAGTACTTTCTAAATGAATGTATTAATACCGGAGCCGGACAAATGTAAACTATTTAACGGATGAAAAATCGGCTTATTATTACTATTATTGTATGATTTTGGTCATGTCAGACCAAAGCTCATATCGCGGCCGGTAAAGCAGAGAATTAATTCCAGATATCAGCTTTTCGAAGGTTAATCTCCCCTTCGAAGAACATTTTTGCTATCTTTTCGAAATACGGTGTATAATCGGATATGAAGAACTCATCCCTTACATTGCCTGAATCATTGATCAGATTATTCTTTTCAAGGGTGTCCCTCAAGATTATCGACACTATTCTTGCCGAATCGACAACCTCTATATTGAAATTGAAGAATCTGCTGATCTGGTTTCGTATTATGGGATAGTGTGTACAGCCCAGAATCAGCGCCTCGATGTCTTTCAGGGCATCATTTGACAGATAGGTCCTTATGATGGCGTTACTGATGTCGTCGAAAATGAAACCTTCCTCTATCATTGGTACCAGCAGGGGTGTAGCCATAGATACCAGCCGGGTTCCGGGTATCCTTTCCCTTATTTTTGAATCGTATGCTCCCGAGCTGATTGTCCTTTTCGTCCCGATCACACCGATCTTTCCGAAGTTTTTTGAGGAAAGGTAATCCACCACCGGGTCGATAACGTCGATCAGGTGGACCCTGTCGCTGAATTCCTCTCTCAGGCTGTCAAAAGCTGAAGCTGATGCGGAGTTACAGGCTACCAGGATCACCTTTGCATTATGCCCGAGCAGAAACTCCGTTATTTTCCCCGAATAGTACCTTATGGCCTCTGCCGACTTATCACCATAAGGCAGGTGAGCGGTATCTCCAAAATAAACCAGGCTTTCGCCGGGGAGTATCAGTTTAATGGCATTCGCGACGGTAAGGCCGCCGACTCCCGAATCAAAGATTCCTATAGGTTGTTCGTTCACGGGGCTTGGCATTAAAAAAATAACCATCTGCCTGTTTGCAGATGGTCATTCAAACTTTATGCAGAATTTACTTGATTCCTAGTTTAGTTTTAACAAGCGGCAACACGTTGGTACTTTTTGTTTCGTCGAAATATGTAATTGAACCGATCGAAGTGTCAAAGATATAGACCATGCCGGCTTCCTTTCCCACATCCTTTATAGCCTTGTCGGCTTTCTGGGTTATTGGTGTAAAAAGCTCAACCTGTTTTTCCTGCATGGTGTTCTGAGCATTAGTCTGGAATTCGGTAAGGCGTCTCTGCGAATCATTCAGCTCCGCTTCCTTTGTCTGACGCACCAGATCTGTCAGGTTTTTGCTTTCCTTAAGATAGGTTTCATACTTATTATTCAGTTCAACCTGCAGCAATTCCATAGTATTCTGCAGATCCGTATTCAGTTTTTCGAGTGTCACGAGTGCAGAATCATATTCAGGCATGGCCTGTATCAGTTCGGTACGATTTATATGTCCGAATTTCAAATTCTGGGAAAAAACACTTTGTCCAAAAAATGCTGCAAAAACTATAAGCGCAATAATTCCTGTAATTCTTTTCATTCTGATTCGTTTTAAATATTGATGCAAAATTAGTCAATTAATTCTTATATCCTAATTTCTCAAGTACCTGATCACTAATGTCAAACTTAGGATTGGAGAAAAGAATATTTCCCCCGGATGCCGTGTCGAAGATCGCCGCGTAGGCCCCTTCAGCCGCTATTGTTTTTATTGCCTTGAGGATCTCATCCTGTATCGGCCTGACAAGTTCCTCCCGTTTTTTAAAGAGCTCTCCCTCGACCCCGAAATATTTGTTCTGCAAGTCCTTAACTTCCCTCTCCTTATTAACAATGGCTTCTTCCCTTTTGGTTTTCATATCCTGAGAAAGAAGCACCACGTCGTTCTGATACGATTTGAACATCTGATCAACGATCGCGTACCCATCGGAGATCTCCTTTTCCCATTGCTTTGAGAGATTGTCAAGTTGTTGCTGGGCCTGATTAAAAGCAGGAATGTTCTTCCTTATATAATCTGAATCGACAAATCCGTATTTCTGTGCTGAGGCAAACGCTGCAGTCAGAAATACAATGATCATGATTAAAGCTGTTCTTTTCATAATTGATAATATTAATGATTAAAACTGCTGACCTATAGTGAAACTAAATTGTCCTTTATTGGCGTCAGGGAACCTTATGGGATCGTAGACCGGGTCGAATCCGTATCCCCAGTCGACACCCAGAAGCCCGAACATTGGCAGGTTGGCCCTGACACCTATTCCTGCCGCCCGGTTCATCTGGAAAGGATTAAACTGTCTGATTTCCGACCAGGCCTTTCCCGCTTCAATGAAGGCCAGACCATAAATCGTGGCTTGCTGGTTTAGTGAGACAGGATATCTCAATTCCATGGTGAATTTGGAATAAACGTTTCCCGTGGGTGATCCTGAAACAGGATCGGTCGGGGTTACTGAACCGTCGGTATAGCCCCTCAGTGCTATAATCTCGCGGCCGTAAAGGCTGTATCCTGTCATGCCGCTTCCTCCCAGGTAGAAGTTTTCAAAGGGCGAAGGACCGATAGCCTTGTTATAGTGCCCCAGGTATCCGAATGCGAATCGGGCATTGAGAACCAGCTTGTCATCCAGGGTAATGGGATGGAAATAATCCGCCTTGAACACCCATTTGTGAAACTCAATCCATTTGTATTTCTCCCTGTCTTCAAGTCCTACCATGTTTCTGCCGCTAATGAGCGAGAATGGTGGTGTAGCCTGCAGCGACAGTGTGAATGTGGAACCGTTGGTGGGGAATATCATGTTTGGTCCGGTTGAATACCGTGTAAGGCGTGTCGACAGGGTAAGCATGTTCGATACACCATCGGAGATGATGAAAGGAATATATGTAAATTGTTTGAGACGGTATCTCTGGTAATTGATCTCCCCCGATATCGAAAAGTAATCGTCGGGCCATTCGAGTCTCTTTCCCAGTCCGATGGATGCACCATTTGTAATCATCGACTGAGCATTACCGTCGCCTCTCCTAAAACCATAGTTCATGAGTGACCTGTAGACCGAAACCGAAAAGGAATTAGCTTTATTTCCTCCGAGCCACGGTTCCATGAACGATATATTGTACGACTGGTAGAGTCGCCCGTTCGACTGTGCACGAATGCTGAGCGATTGTCCGTCGCCCGAGGGATAAGGTCTCCACTCCTTAAGGTTCAGGAAATTACGCATAGAGAAATTATTAAAATGCACTCCGACCGATCCCACGAGCATACCTGCGCCCCATCCGCCCGAGATCTCAAACTGGTCGTTGGCTCTTTCCTCAAGCTTATAAGAAAGGTCGACAGTTCCGTTTGCCATATCAGGCACTACGTTAGGGGTGGTCTTCTCCGGATCGAAATGACCTATGACACCCAGCTGCCTCATCGACCTCATAATATCGCCTTTGCTGAAAAGTTCTCCCGGAAGGGTATAAAGTTCGCGCCGGGCAACATGCTCATTCGTTCTTGTATTTCCTGTAATTATAATATTGTTCAGATATGCCTGTTCTCCCTCGTAGATTCTGACCTCAATATCAACCGAATCATTTTCCACCTTTGCTTCCACCGGCCTGAGACTTGAGAAAAGATAACCATTGTCCTGATAAAGTGTACTGACGGCATCCTGGGCTCCCGATGCCCCGTTGAGCCTGTCGTCAAAATGCGACTTGTTGTAAACGGAACCCTTCTCGATATTAAGAATCCTGTTCAGGTCTTCAGCCCTGTAAACGCTGTTGCCTACCCATTTGATATCCCTGATAAAATACTGATCCCCTTCGTCAACCATTATTGCTAGTCCTACGCGGTTTTCGGAGATGCTGTAGATTGAATCGCCCAGTATCTTGAAATCCTTGTAGCCGTTATCGTTATAAAAAGTATAGAGACTCTCCTTGTCCTCATCGTATTTGGCTGAAATAAGTTTTGAGGCCTTGAAGAAATTCATATTCTTCATTTTCGTATTCTTCATCTTGCGCCGCAGCTGCTTGCTCTTGAAATTGTCGTTGCCTATGAATGTGATTTCTTCAATCTTCACCCTTTCCTTTTTATCGACATCAACAGTGAGAAGAACATTATTCGGCTGATCGGGATCATCTTTCTGAATGAATTCAACTGTCGTGTTCAGATAACCTTTTTCAACAAAGAAATCAGTAATAATCCTGCGGGTTTTTTCGATCTGGTGACTGGTAAGCTGGGATCCCACCGGCATGTTTATCTTCTCAGTCAGATCATTTGACTCCGATGTTTTGAGTCCGTTGTATCTTATTGATGATATTCTGGGTCTTTCCTGGAGGGCAATGTCAAGAAAAATCGTATCTCCCTGTGTTCTTGCAATGCTAATCCTGACATCAGAGAAAAGTCCCTGCTCCCATAATTTTTTAACGGCGTTTGTTATTGCTTCACCCGGAACCGAGACTTCCTGGTTTAACCTTAGACCTGCCAGGCCAATGAGGGCATTAGTGTCGAGGAATCTGACGCCCGATATTGATACCCCTCCTATAATATATTGATCTGTATCGGAATAATCAATAATAGCGGTTTGTTCCTGCGAGTTTGCCACTGCGCATCCCAGGATAATCATCACTGTCAGCAATACTCCCTTTAATCTTTCTGTAAACTTCATAATGTCATTTGTCCAAAAGTTGTTCACTTGTCTTCCCAAACCTTCTCTCTCTCTTCTGGAAGTCAATTATAGCCTTGTAAAGTTCCTGCTTACCAAAATCGGGCCAAAGTGTATCTGTAAAATATAATTCCGTATAAGCCATCTGCCACAGCAGAAAGTTACTGATCCTTAATTCCCCGCTGGTTCTGATCATCAGTTCCGGGTCGGGGATCCCGGCAGTTGCCAGGTAATTGCTAAAGTTGAATTCGGTAATTGATTCCGGATCAAGACCGGAAGTTATGTTGTAGGCCAGTTTTTTTGCAGCTTCAGTAATCTCCCATCTCGAACTGTAGCTCATGGCAACTATAAGATTCAGTCCGGTGGCTTCCGATGTAAGGTTTATTGTTTTCATCAATCTGTTCCTTACGTCAGTCGCGAGCCTGTCGGTATCTCCTATCGCGGATAGTTTTATATTGTTTTTTAAAAGAGTACTTGTTTCATTGTTTAAGGATTCCACCATTATTCCCATCAGTGCAGACACCTCCTCATCGGGTCTGCCCCAGTTTTCGGTCGAAAATGCATAAACCGTAAGATATCCGATCTGAAGTTCGGCGGATGTTTCTATTACTTCCCTCAATGCCTTTACACCCTGATGATGACCGAAGATCCTGTCCATGCCTCTTTGCCTGGCCCATCTTCCGTTGCCGTCCATTATGATAGCTATGTGTTCAGGCAGTGAGTTTTTATTGATTTGTTCAGAAAGGGACATGATTTAACGTCTTCTTGGTGCATCAACATCATCATAGGCTGGACATCCGACAAGCTTGTTGAATATCTTCCAGGTGAAAGCCACACCTGCAAAAGAGTACCAATCTCTGTTGTGAAGCCATGCCTTTTTCTTGTGTTGCGAATCTATATTTTCCGTTAAACCGTCAAAGTTATCATAAAAAGTCTTACGAAAACCATATTCTACTTCAAGACCAAGATTTTTTGCAATATTTAGTTTAAATCCAATCGAAAAGGGCAGAACCGGGTGAATCGGTATGCTATCGATGGGTGAATCTGTATTAAAATGTGCAAGTCCCACTCCTGCAGCTATATAAGGAGTAAAATTCCATCTCTTTCCCTGCGTTGAGTAAGGTAGAAAGTTGAACTCGAACTGAACCGATCCTTCACCGAAGAGGCCGTAAAAAGAGCTGTCTCTTGCTGTCTGGTAAGGGTTGTTGAAATCCATATCCCTGGCCTGAAGTCCTCCAATAAGAAAATTTGCCCTGATGGACTGACGTGGATGCAGGTTATACCTGTAGAACAGTCCGCCCGCGGGGAGGGGGCTGTAGAATAACCTGCTTGTGTTTATATCGCCGAGATATGAAGAGACACCGCCATATATTCCGTAGTCAGCGTTTCTTTGAGCTGCTGCGGCCAATGACAGAAGCGTGATAAAAAAGATTGCCCTTAATTTCTTCATCCAAACAGATTCAGAGTCATTTCTTATCTGAAAGAGGGAAGTCCCCTGGCAGTTGTCTTCAACTTATAGGTAACGGTGAAATTTAGGAAATAGTACTTGTCGTTTACTTTGGACACCACCGCCGGATCGAATCCGTCGATATAATCAGTTTTGGCCCATCTTCCTCCGAATTCCACTCCGAAGTTTAAGTTGGGATTGTAGATCAGGGTTGCTCCGATACCGGCCGGGACGATCAAATCAAGTCCTTCGAACTTGGTACTTCCGGGCTCGGTAATTCCTCGCTGGGTCAGGGCATCATTGGGCTTAACCGAGTAAGCGGCCCCTCCCACCCCTGCAAAAGCATAAAAATCGAGCGAAGAAAGCAGGGCCCAGAGGCTTTTTCCTCTAAGGAACAGATAGCTGCTTTCATACTTGTTCTTAATAAAATAATACTCGCCAAGAAGTGCGGGTTCAAACAAGCGAGTCACAGCCTCGTATCCCCTGTTTTCGTTCGATCCCCTTTCATCAATCGCGTGGAGCATGGCATAAGTCGCGCTCAGCCTCAGGTTTGCCGTTCTTCCAAGCCGATACCTCAGGTTCCCGTTTACGTTGAATCTCGTCTGTCTGTAATTTAAATCCTTAAATCCCAGTATATTTTCACCATGAGTATATCCTCCGATATCGGGAAAGAAAAATGAAGGACCTACTCCCAGCTGGGCCTCCCATCGTCTGAGTTTCCAGAGCTGGGCATCAGATACCTGAACTGTAAAACAAAATACGATAACGACGAAAAGTAATCGTTTCATTTTAGTCTGAATTAAATTGCTGATACAAATATAATAATCTAAATTTATTCAGCATGTTTTTATAATGCAATTCAGTTTCTTCTGTCGGCGCCCCACATCAGCTTATTCCTTAAAGTGCTGTAAAAATCTATTCCTTTAAGCATAACTGTCTTCAACTTATCTTCAGACCTTGAAATAATTATCTCCTCACTGAAGGGCAGTCTTCTTGACCTGAAATCGCACGTGGCAACATATTCTTTGCTCCTTCCCTCCACTATCATCCTGAGAATGCTCTCGCCCGAGATCACGATGGGACGGATTGTAAGGTTGTGCGGAGAAATCGGAGAAATAATAATACTCTCGTCTTCGGGCGAAAGTATCGGTCCACCCACTGCCAGGTTATATGCCGTGGAACCTGTTGCAGTGGATAGTATTAGACCATCGGACCAGTAGGTATTCAGATAAGCATCATCAACATGTACATGAATGGTTATCATTCTCGGATCAGCCTTCTGGATTGTCACTTCATTCAGGGCAGTTGAGTCGCCCGGATTAAAAATATCAGTGGGCTTTCTGATCTCGAGAAGCGATCGCTCAATAACCTGGTATTCACCCTTACTCAGAAGGCCTATCGAATGATCGATTTCATTCTCTGTAATGTTGGCCAGGAATCCCATTCTTCCCGTGTTCACCCCTGCTATAGGGATCCCGAAATCCCTCACTTTCAGCATTGTTTCAAGAAAAGTACCGTCGCCGCCCACGCTCAGTACCAGGTCGGGCAGTTCCTTTAGTCCGCCCAGGTCGGTGAATCTTTCAAAAGGTTCCTTAGTGCGACAGACCTCACCGGCAACTGTATTCTGATGCAGGAATATCCTGATCCCCCTCTTGCAAAACCCTTCTATCAGCCGGTTCACACTCTCGGCAGTCCTGGGCTTGTTCTCCTTGCAGTAAATGGCAACTCCTTGAAGCATTATTCAGATATTCATGTATTTCATAAGAAGATCGAAGCGCTCGGAATAAAACCTGTCCATCGAATCGTCGGATGTGACCCATGTCTTTACATCATAGTTGTACCTGTCGAATGTCCTGATCACGGATGCCAGATCGTTGGAATTCACCTTGATTGTAACTTCGAGCCTTGTGGAGTCGGGAGGTGATGTAACATACATGCTAAGTACCTTTATATTATTCCCTTCCACGATCTGCGCTACCTGGGAGAGGGAATAATCCCTTTCCGTCATCTCAAGGACTATGATTCCTCCCTGCTGGTCCATTGACGAAATGCCGGCCAGGTACCTGACAAGGTCGTAGGTGGTTATTACACCCTTGTAATGAGACTTCTCGTCAAGCACCGGGACAATTGAAAGCTTAAGCCTGGCGGCAAGTCCGATTACTTCAAAAAGATGCTGTTCGGTTGTGACGTATGGTTTCAGGAGAGTGAGTGCATGGTTGCCTATTGCCTCTTCCGGCTGATTCATATCATAGATGTCGATGTCGGAAATCAGGCCGAGAAAATCGAGGTTATTCACTATGGGCAGGTGTGATATCCTGAATATCTCCATCCAGTTCAGGGCAGTCTGGCCTGAATCAGAGGTTCTCAGCGCTGGTATCACTTCCGATATTAAATCTTTTGCCACCATTATAGCCGGCTCTCCGTTTAAATTTCAACTAAAGTAAGAAAAAAAAGAGAGTTATTGTATTTTTGTATATGATTACATACGTACAATCACCTTATTTATTATGACAAGACTCAGTGTTAACATCAACAAGATAGCCACTCTCAGGAACGCCCGCGGAGGAAATATCCCGAATGTCAAAACGGCGGCAATAAACTGCGAGCTGTTTGGCGCTGACGGAATTACTGTTCATCCCCGTCCCGACGAACGGCACATCAGGTACAGGGATGTTCTTGAGATCAGACCGGTTATAAAGACCGAATTCAACATTGAAGGTTATCCCTCGGATAAATTCATTGACCTTGTCCTTGCTGCCAGGCCCGAACAGGTGACACTTGTTCCCGACGCGCATGATGCCATAACTTCCAATGCGGGCTGGGATATACCACGGTACAGGCTCTTTCTCACTGATGTGATATCCACTTTCAAAAATGAAGGCATCAGGACTTCAATATTCGTGGATACGATTATTTCAAATATTGAAAATGCAGCTTCTACCGGCACCGACCGGATTGAATTGTACACCGAGCCCTATGCCGCCATTTTCGACTCCGATGCCCCTGGTGCAATCGAACCATTTATCACGGCTGCCCGGATTGCCCGCGATGCCGGTCTTGGAGTCAATGCCGGTCACGACCTTAACCTTGACAATCTGAGATATTTTCGCCAGAATATCCCCTGGCTTGAAGAAGTCTCCATAGGCCATGCCCTGATATCCGACGCCCTATACCTCGGTTTAGAGAACACTATCCGGATGTACAAGAGGCAATTGTCCGACTGACCGGGTTCATGAAGCTATTCTTCAGGAAATATGGTTCCGGTCCGCCTCTGATTATCCTTCATGGCCTGTATGGCTCATCCGATAACTGGGTTTCGTTTGCAAAAAGCATAAGCGACAGGTTCAC
The DNA here is from genome assembly GCA_034679225.1 of Bacteroidales bacterium. GTDB lineage: Bacteria > Bacteroidota > Bacteroidia > Bacteroidales > VadinHA17 > LD21. The sequence goes on from JAXDBC010000084.1 coordinate 23,554, forward strand.
GGTGTACCTGCCCGATCAGAGAAACCACGGCCAGTCGCCACACAGCGACATCCACGATTACACATCAATGAAGGAAGACCTGTTTGAGATGGCAGAAGAGCTGGGTCTGGACAGGTTTTTCCTGGCAGGGCACAGCATGGGAGGCAGAACGGCCATGGCATTTGCTTTAAGCTGGCCTGAAATGCTTTGCGGGCTGGTTATCATTGACATCACCCCTCTTTCAGGCGATGAGAAATACACTGAAGCCTACCTGGCCCACAGCCGTATACTTGATTCCATGCTTTCCCTAAAGCTGGAAGAGCTTAAGTCGCGCGATGAAATTGATGCCATGCTTTCACAAACGATCGATTCTGAAAGCACAAGGGGATTTATTATGAAGAATCTCAGAAGGTTACCCGGGGACAAGTTCGCCTGGAAGCTTAATGTACCTGTTCTTAAAGACAAGCTGAAGGAAATAACCCGGGGCATAGAGCCCGGACAATCTGATTTCAGGTGGGTGAGCGGCTTTCCTGTCATAATCCTGAAGGGAGAGGACTCCGCTTATATAAGTCCGGAAGATTACCCGGCAATAAGAAAGTTGTTTCCTGAGGCAGAATTCGAAATTATTCCCGGTGCCGGCCACTGGATCCATGCTGACAATCCCGAAGCTCTCAGGAAGTCGTTCCTGCGGCTGAGGGCATAGGGCGCAATGACAGGTCTTGCAAGTCTTGCCTTGTAGTGTGTCTTGCTGTCTTGCAGGTCGTGTACAATTAGCATGACCTGTAAGACTTGTCTCCGTGCTCTGTGCCCTGTGCCCTGAGCCCTGTGCTCTGTGCTTTTCTTATTCTCCCATTCATCATCTTCTTCCCATAACCCCCATCCGCATTAAAATCTAAGATTCTTCCTGAAGATGCTTCTCAATTATTGAAACCAGAACGCCAATGCCAACCTGGTTATCACCGCCGCCGGGTATGATTATGTCTGCATATCTTTTAGTAGGTTCGATGAATTGCAGATGCGACGGCTTGACAGTCTCATGGTAGCGTTCGAGGACCATCATCACCGAACGGCCTCTTTCAACAATGTCCCTCTGGATCACCCTTCCGAGACGGTCGTCGGCATCGGCATCGACAAAGACCTTGATGTCGAACATCTCCCTCAGCCGGCTGTCGCACAGGATCATAATTCCCTCGACAAGCACAACCCTCGAAGGCTTTATCGTGATTGTTTCCTTCGATCTTAGACAGGTGAGGTATGAATATATAGGCATCTCTATGCTTTGTCCTTCCTTCAGCTTTTGAATATGATCGATCAGCAGGGTGAACTCGAGTGAGTCGGGATGGTCAAAATTAATTTTCTGCCTTTCTTCCAGGGGGATATGCCCATTATCCTTGTAATAAGCATCCTGCGGGATTACAACCACCTGTTCGCTGGGCAGCTTTTCCATAACCTTGCGCACCACGGTTGTTTTTCCCGATCCGGTTCCCCCGGCTATACCTACAATAAGCATTTATTATTATTTTTGTAAATCACAAGATAGCTCAAAAATAACAAATTGCACTGATGTCGGAATTATATCCTCTGAAATTTGAACCCATCCTTAAAGAAAAGATATGGGGAGGCCAGTCACTGTCGGAAAATTACGGGAAAAATCAGGGAGACCTGAAAAACATAGGCGAAAGCTGGGAAATCTCGGCTGTTTCAGATAACCTGTCGGTTGTAAGCAACGGATTCCTGGCAGGTAACAATATTGAGGAAATAATAGAGGTCTACATGGGAGATATCACCGGAGAGTCTGTTTATGAAAAATTCGGTATCGAATTTCCCCTGCTGATAAAGCTTATAGAAGCGAGGGATGATCTTTCGGTACAGGTTCATCCGGGTGATGATCTTGCCAGGGAGCGTCACAATGCCTACGGCAAGACAGAAATGTGGCATATACTGAGCAGCGAAAGTGGCGCCAGGATATATACAGGATTCCCAGGGCCTGTTTCGCGTGAATCATATATCGACGCGATTGCAGCAGGTACAATCGGGGAACTTCTGAACGCGGAACCGGCGGAGCCGGGCGATACATTCTTCACACCCGCGGGAAGAATACATGCCATCGGTGCAGGGGTAGTCCTCGCGGAGATCCAGCAGACATCGGATATCACCTATCGGATATACGACTGGGGAAGAAAGGGTGCTGACGGGAAACCGAGGGAACTTCACACCGATCTTGCTCTCGATGCCATTGATTTCAACGAGACCGGTTCCGGCAAAATAATCAACAAGCTACTTCCAAACAAGCCTTCAGAGCTTGTCAGATGCAAATACTTCGATGCCAACATTATAAACTTCGACAGGGGGATAAACAGGGATTACAATTTAATTGATTCATTTGTTGTCTACCTCTGCACCGAAGGCAGGTTTATCATTCGCTGGGATTCAGGAACGGAAACCGTGACCCGCGGTGAAACCGTGCTCATTCCGGCTTCCATCACCAATGTTGAACTGATACCTGAACCTAAAGCCGGTTTGCTTGAGATATACATTAACCAGGGTCTTTAAAACTTACTTACTGAATAAAGTCATGACAAAAGCATCAAACCTGTTACTAGTCTTGTTCCTTCTGCTGATAATAGCGTCTTGCGGAGGCAAGGGATCCTTGAAAAAAGCTCAGGATTCGGCAGCTGACACCATCACGGTGCCCGACACCGGTTTTACCGGTATAAAGCAATACTTCTCCAACAAAAAACTTGTAAAGGAAGCTAGTTTCAGGAACGGTATCCTTAACGGGGAAACGAAAACCTACTACCAGGGAGGCCAGCTGAATCAGACATTCTGGTATGAGAACGGGGTTCGCGAGGATTCGGCCAGGAAATATTACCTCGAAGGCCAGGTATTCCGATCCACACCTTACAGGAATGACACCATCCACGGAACACAGCTGCAGTACTACAGGACGGGAAGTGTAAGAGCCAGACTGAACTTCATAAAAGGGCTGAGAACACCTGAGATGGAGGAATATGACAGAAACGGAAGATTGCAGAAGAATTATCCCGAAATAGTGTATTCATTCGATGATAATTACAGCAAATCAGGAAAAGTAAGGTTAAACCTGAGTATCTCCGATGAGAAAAGAAAGGTCAAATTCTACCTTGGTGAATTCACCAACGGGGTCTTTGATACCACGATATGCAAACTGATACCTCCGGTTAACGACCTTACCTTCATCGACCTGAAGAAGTCAGGCACGCCCCAGCCTGATCATGTTAGTGTCATTGCAGCGATAGTTACCGATTTTGGCAATAGTTACCTGACCTTGAAAAAGATCCCTCTTCCCTACAACGATCTGAAATAAAACAGGCGCCTTATGATCATCCGTTCAGCTTCATTCATCGGAAGCAGCACTACTTTGACCCGGTGCCCGGAACCGGTGAAGCCTGAATTCGCTTTTATCGGACGCTCAAATGTTGGAAAATCATCTCTTATCAACCTGCTGACGGGATATTCGAAGCTGGCAAAAACCTCGGGTAATCCGGGAAAGACCAGGACTATAAATCATTTCCTTATCAACCAGGAATGGTTTCTTGTGGACCTTCCGGGCTACGGGTATGCAAAAGTATCGGCCGGGATGAGGGAAAAATGGGTAAAATCGTCTGAGGAATATATTCTAAGAAGAGAAAACCTTGTCTGTCTGTTCGTACTCCTTGATTCCAGGCATGAGCCCCAGAGGTCCGATATGGCTTTCATGGAGTTCCTTGGCATCAACCGGGTTCCTTTTGCCAGGGTATTCACCAAAACGGACAAGATCTCCGGCCCAGCGCTTGAAAAAATCAGAAGAGTTCATGACACCGAGATGCTAAAGGTCTGGGAAACACTTCCCACCACCTTTAGCTCCTCATCAGTGGATGGAAGCGGGAAAGAAGAGATTCTTTCATTTATTGAAGAAACTTTGAAGAATTATTCATTCGCTTAGTCTTATGGCGGAGAATTTCTATTTTTGTAATCTTGAAAATTTCAATATTAAAAGATTAAAAAACGACAGGAGATGTACGGTAAGGCACCCATGAAGATTTTTTCCTGCAGGGCTTCAAGGCATCTGGCAGAAAAGATTGCAGCCGAACTGGGAACAGAGCTTGGCAAGAGTTCGGTTACCGAGTTCAGGGATGGAGAATTTCAACCCTGTTTCGATGAATCAGTAAGGGGCAACATGGTTTTCATCGTTCAGTCGACCAATCCTCCGGCTGACAACCTTTTTGAACTTCTCCTTATGATTGATGCCGCGAAGAGGGCCTCTGCATACAAAGTGATAGCCGTGATTCCCTATTTCGGATTTGCCAGGCAGGACAGAAAAGACAGGCCGAGGGTTTCGATAGGTGCAAAATTGTCTGCCGACCTTCTTGGGACTGCCGGTGTTGACCGGATCATAACCATGGATCTTCATGCCGATCAGATACAGGGCTTCTTTAATGTTCCTGTCGATCATCTGTACGGGTCGGCAATCTTTGCCCCCTATATTGAAAACCTGAAGCTCGACAACCTGACGGTATCGGCTCCCGACATGGGAGGCTCGAAGAGAGCCAATGCCTATTCGAGGCATCTTCATGCCGAAATGGTTCTTTGCTATAAACTCAGAAAGAAACCCAACGTTATCGAGGAAATGTCGGTTCTGGGTGATGTTGAAGGCAGGAACGTGGTAATAATAGACGATATGGTCGATACGGCAGGAACTCTGGTACTTGCCGCCCAGAAGATCCACGAAAGGGGCGCGCTGAGCATAAGGGGCTTTGCCACCCATCCCATCCTTTCCGGAAATGCCATCGAACGAATAGAAAACTCTCCCCTCACCGAACTAGTGGTTACTGATTCGGTGCCTGTTAAGCGTAGCTCATCAAAAATAAAAGTGCTGACAATAGCTGAAATTATTGCAAATACCATTCAGGCAGTCAACATTAATCAGTCAATAAGCACTAATTTTGTATTCTGAATCCTTTGTAATATATTTGCAGGCCGTTTTAAAAAAGTCGAACGTGTAATGGGGAGCTGTCGTGGCGTCAGCTCTGAGTAGCACACAAATCATCTCTAATGAAGACAATTGAAATCAAAGGTTCTCTCAGGACCGAACTTGGAAAGAAAAGTTCGCGGAAAACAAGGCAGGAAGGCAATGTACCGTGCGTGATCTATGGTAAGGAGCAAAATATTCATTTTCAAGCCCATGAAAACAGCTTTAAAAAGCTTGTTTACACCCCCGATGCCCATATTGTCAGGCTCGACCTTGAAGGAAAGGAATACAGGATGGTAATGCAGGACATTCAGTTTCACCCGGTTACGGACAAGATCACTCATGTTGATTTTATTGAGGTTGTTGATGACAAGCCACTGATTGTAAGCCTGCCTATACAAATCACCGGCGATTCGGTTGGTGTCAAGGCCGGCGGTAAGCTCAGGATAAAGAAAAGGCATCTTAAGGTAAGGGGCCTTGCAGGTGATATTCCCGAGTCACTTCCGATAGATATCACCAACTTAAAAGTCAACCATTCAATAAGGGTTGGAGATCTCAAATACGATAAGATTGAACTTATCGATCCCAGGATTGCCACAGTCCTATCAGTAGCCACTTCGCGTGTTGTATCCAAGGAAGAGGGTGAGGCTGAACATACGGCCGGCGAAACCGCTGAAGCAGCATCTCCTGCCGACGAAGCGAAGTAAGGAAAGAAGCAGGACAAGTTTCCCCATAACCGACAGGCAACATGAAATATCTGATAGTTGGCCTGGGCAATATCGGCGACGAGTACAGTGATACCCGTCACAATATTGGCTTTACCGTGCTCGATGCCTTCGCGGCTGAATCGGCTGTCTCCTTCCGCGACATGAGGTATGGTTCCGTCACGGAAGCAAAACACGGGGGAAGGAATTTCGTCCTTCTCAAGCCGTCGACATACATGAATCTCAGCGGCAACGCGGTAAGATACTGGCTCAAAAAGGAAAATATTCCGGCCGAGAAGCTTCTTGTAATTGTCGACGACCTGGCCCTCCCGCTGGGAAGCATAAGGATGAGGCCAAAGGGAAGCGATGGCGGCCATAACGGGCTGGCACATATAAATTCAGTCCTTGGGACAAACGAATATGCCCGTATCAGGATAGGCATTGGTAACGAATTCAGAAAAGGAAACCAGGTAAACTATGTCCTCGGCAGATGGACAGGCGAGGAGAAGGACTTTCTTAAAGAACGTATTGGAATAGTGGTTGATATGATTAAATCCTTCGGATTGATCGGAACCGAACTGACAATGACCGCGTTCAACAGGATGTCGAAACTGCCTGCAGTGAAGGATCAGGATAAAGAAGGCAAAAAAGAACAGGAAGCCGATGAGCCCCGAAGCTGAAACATCCGATGTGCGTATTGACAAATTTCTCTGGTCGGTCAGGATCTACAAAACCAGGAGCCAGGCCACAGGGGAATGCAAGAAGGGAAGGGTAAGCATCAACGGCATCCAGGTAAAGCCGTCAAGGATAATAAGCGGCAACGAGATTATAACTATTAGGAAGCCACCCGCGAGCTATACCATCCGTGTCATCAAACCCTTGGGAAACAGGGTCTCGGCAAAACTTGCAGCCGGCTATATTGAAGACCTGACACCTGAGGATGAGAAGAAAAAGATTGAGATGAGCCGTTCCTTATATCCCGGCATCAGGCAAAGAGGACTCGGCAGGCCGACAAAAAAAGAAAGACGAAATCTCGACCGGTTCATCGATGACCTGGGATCCGTCTGAAATGGTGGTAAAAAGACGTATTATTGACCTCCCCGGGTATCAAATCACTCCCGCGTGAACTTTATCCTGCTCATTTTTCCTACCTTTCGGAGTTGTTTAACAGAAAACCCCGCGATTTGCAATTAACTAATTGTATGGGAAAAGAGAACATTGAAAAATATTCGACGCGTTATGCCCTGTTTAAAAAAATAGTAGGGTTCTGGCACAATAGTATTTATTACAGGAAGATAATAGCCATAGGAAGCGAAAACATAAATCTTGACGATCATCTTATTTTTGCTCCCAACCATCAGAATGCCCTGATGGATGCACTTGCAGTTGTATTTACTCATTCAGGCCAATTGATATTTCTGGCCCGCTCCGATATTTTCAAAAGGAAAGTCATCGCTTCATTTCTCTATTTCATAAAGATACTTCCGGTTTACCGGATACGCGACGGCTTCAGCTCTCTTAAAGGCAATGACGAGATCTTCCTTAAAACCATCGATGTTATAAAGAACAAGAACGGGCTGGTAATACTTCCCGAAGGCGATCATGCAGGCTTCAGACGGCTCCGCCAGCTCAAAAAGGGTATTTGCCGTGTTGCATTCCAGGCTGAAGAAACGGAGAATTTCACTCTTAACATAAAAATCATACCTGTCGGCCTGGAGTATACTCACTATCGCAGGGTAAGACAGGTTCTCACCGTGGTCTATGGCAAGCCGATAGAAGTGTCGGAATACCATCATCTCTACAGGGAAGCCCCTGAAAGAGCCCTTAACAAGCTCAGGGAAAGACTTTCGGAAGAGATAAAGAAACTTATGGTTCATATCGAGTCAGTCGACGACTATGAAGCCATCGATGAGCTCAGAAGCATTGTCAACGGCAAATACAGTGACGATATCAGGTTCCCGAAACTGTTCCGCGACAGGATTCTTATCAGCCGGCTGAACAAGCTCAAGAAAAACGATCAGGAGAAATACAACCGTATATGTTCCCTGAGTCTAGATGTGAAGAAGCAGGCTGAAGATCTTAAGGTCAGCTACAAGCTTCTTGAAAAGAAAAAGCATCCCCTGGGCTGGCATATAGCCGGAATGGCCGGACTGTTTGCAACTTTCCCGATCTGGCTCTTTGGAAATATATTCACACTTTCCATTTTCGCCCCGCCTGAACTTCAGATCAGGAGAACCAAGGACCCGCAGTTTCACAGCTCGATGCGCTTTGTCATATCCTTCGCCCTCGCCTTCATATTCCTTCCCTTATATCTTATCCTCTGCCTTTTGATCTTTTCATCCTGGTGGATTGCAGCGCTTGTCTTTGTTGCTATTCCGCTATCAGGACTTTTCGCCTGGAGCTGGAACCTTCTCTTAAGAAGGATAATCGGTGGCTTCAGGGTAAGAAAGTACATCCGGGAGAAAAACAGTAGTTATTCAACTCTGAGAAAGAAATATGATGAGCTGATTTCGCATGTATCGGATTTAAAAGATGAACAGGAAGAAAGTATTTAAGGATAAGGTCGTTTGGATTACAGGGGCATCTTCGGGCATTGGAGCGGCGCTTGTAAAGGAATTCTCAGCCCTGGGAGCAGATATCATTGCCTCTTCAAATGATCCGGAGGGTCTAGAAGCTGTAAGAAAGGAATGCTCAAGGCCTGATTCAGTAAAGTGCGCCCCCTTCGACCTTTCCGATACTTCAGCCATAGGGGATCTGGTGAAAGACCTTGTAGATTCCTTCGGGCGCATCGATTACCTGATTAATATAGGAGGCATAAGCCAGCGATCGAGAATTGAAGAAACTCCCCTCTGGCTCGACAGGAAAATATTTGAAATCAACTATTTCGGCACGATTGCCCTTAGCAAGGCAGTTCTGCCGTACATGATAAGCCGGAAATCGGGCCACATTCTGGCGACAAGCAGCATTTCAGGCCGCTTCGGATTTCCGCTGCGGTCAGCATACTCGGCATCCAAACAGGCTTTGCACGGATTCTTTGAAACTCTTTTTCTTGAAAACAAGGAAAACAGGATAAGAACATCAGTTATCATACCCGGGAGGGTCAGAACGAACATATCCCTTCACGCGCTCGACAAGGACGGAAGGGAATATGGCAAAATGGACGACGGCCAGGCAAACGGAATTTCTCCTGAACTGGCAGCAAGAACAATAATAAATGGCATTGTAAGAAACAAGAGAGAAATACTTGTCGGAAGGACTGAACTCCTTATGCTTTATATAAGGAGAATCTGGCCCTGGCTGTTTTTCAGGATTGCCGACAAGGTAAAAAACTAACTTTATATAAAGAATTATTGAAATGAAGAAATACAAACTGGGCGGGATTCAGCAGGTAGGAATAGGTGTTAAAGATCTCAGGGAATCCTGGAGATGGTACAGCAGGATGTTTGGAACTGACTGCCGTGTTTTCGACGACAGGACTGAAGCCAGCCTTATGCTTCCCTACACCGGCAACGTTGCCCAGCGCAGGCATGCTATTCTTGCCCTGAACCTGCAGAGCGGCGGCGGCTTTGAAGTATGGCAGTACACGGAAAGGAAACCGGTCAGTATCAAGGAAGAGATCAGACTGGGCGACCTTGGAATACTCGTATGCAAGATCAAGGTCAAGAACATAGCTGAAGCATATTCATTTTACAGGGAGAAGGGCTGCGAGCTCAGCGGGGAACCGGCTCAGGATCCGGCAGGTCAGCTGACATTCTTCATCAGGGATCCATTCGGCAACCTTTTCCAGGTACTGGAAGGTAACAACTGGTTCATGAATGAGAACAAGATAAGCGGCGGAGCCTACGGGGCCATCTTTGGAGTTACAGATATAGACAAGTCGCTCACGATTTATTCGGATATCCTCGGCTATGACCAGGTTGTATATGATAAAACAGGGATTTTTCCCGATCTGGCATCACTCCCGGGCGGAGAAAAGGAATTGCGCAGGGTACTTCTCAAAAGGACAATTCCCTTTTCAGGCTATTTCAACAGGATTTTCGGGCAGAGTGTTATAGAACTGATCAGCGCCCCCGGCAATCCGGGTAAAAGAATCTTCCAGGACCGTTTCTGGGGCGATCCGGGATTCATTCATATCGGCTTCGACATCTTCGAAATGGACGAACTCAGGGAATACTGCACCGGTCTTGGCTATCCTTTCGTAGTCGACAGTATGGATTCAAAAAACGGCGACAGTTTTGAAATGGGAGATGCCGCCGGACATTTCGCCTATATTGAAGATCCCGACGGGATCCTGCTTGAGTTTGTTGAATCTCATAAACTGAGGATATCAAAAAGGCTGGGATGGTACCTGAACCTTAAAAACAGGATGGGCTACAAACCCCTTCCGGGGTGGCTTCTAAAGATGCTGAGGTTTTCGAGAGTAAAGAAAATCTGAAAAACAAAGCTGGATTTCTCTGTAAAAAAAAGTGATTCCCTTTCCAATCAAAGGGAACCAGTCTTTTTTGAATCGACTTCCTTCATCACCCTTACAATATTACCGCCCCATATTTTCGCGATTTCAGACCTGGAATAGCCTCTGTGCAGCAATTCGATGGTGATATTCATCATTTCAGCCACGCTCATGCATCCTTCCACTCCGCCGCCGCCGTCGAAGTCAGTGCCGATGCCTACATGGTTGATGCCGATAACCTGTACCACATGGTCAATATGATCAACCACATCCTTCACGCTTGCAAGTTTTCTATACTTCGTTCTGATCGCCCTGTATTCTGCCCTGGCAGCTTTCATTTCTTCCTCCTCCAGTTTTGAAAGATCACCGTATTTCTCTGAAAACTCCCTTATTTTGGCATCCAGTACCGGGTTAGGATCGGGTATCTTGAGATAATCGCTAAGAATGCATATCTGTATTACACCTCCATTATCCTTCAAGGCGAGAAGCATATTATCATCAAGGTTCCTGGGTGATTCGCACAGAGCCCTGCATGAGGAATGTGAAGCAATGACCGGTGCAGTTGTGATTTCCAGCACATCATAAAATGCCTTGTCGGAAATATGTGATACATCAACCATCATGCCCAGGCGGTTCATCTCCCTGACCACCTCCTTTCCGAATTCTGACAGCCCGTTGTGCTCAGGGCCTTTCGGATCAGTGGAGGAGTCACAAACATCATTGTTCCTGGTGTGCGAAAGGGTAATATATCTGGCTCCCAGGTCATAGAAGGTTTTTACCCTGCAGATATCCTTTCCCAGTGGATACGCGTTTTCTATGCCGATAAATGCCGACAACTTTCCCTCCCTCTTTAGCCTGAAGGCATCTTCCGGAGAGGTGGCAATACCTGCCATTCCCGGGTATTTCTCAACATTTCTCCGGATCTTGTCCAGAATATCCAGAGCAGACAGGTATACGGCATTGAAGGCGGAATCATTCCTGGGCCCCTGGCCCGTATACACTGCAAAAAACTCGGCATCGAGTCCGCCTTCCTTCATCCTGGGAAAATCAACACATCCTTCCGTGTGATGTTCTCCAAGATCGAAATCCGACATAGCGATATTTATGGGTGTATCGCAATGAGTATCGACCGTCAGTATCCTTTCATGTATCTTGGCGGCTTTTCCAGGCAGCCTGTCCTGATCATCGGCACAGGCCGTTAGCATCACGATTAAAAAAGAAAAACAGATGACCCTGTTCATGGGTATTCGGGTATTTTTTATGCAATATAGTCAAAATGATATATCAAACTTACTGACAACCTGCATTTAACACAATTTAACACGAAAAAAAACCTGTCCGCGTTCGGGCGGACAGGGTAGCCATGTTCAGCTTCTGCCTGTAACTTATTTGTTTTATGCACGTCTTTACAATGATCTTTAAATTCTTTTTTAAATTCGTAATTTAAACCTCATTATACACACGTTTGATAAACGTTTTTAAGTCCACACTGCCATGAGAACAATTCCGACGCTTGTTGCATGTTTTCTTTTTCCATTCCTGCCTCTGGCTGCTCAGAACGAATCCGCCAACAGGAGCTTTGAAAAAACTCTCCCGGCTGGGCGGGGAACAAAGCTTGAAATCATAAACAGGTACGGCGACATATACATCAAGAAATGGGACAGGGAATCAGCACTGATCAATGCAGAAATTGAGGCCTTTGCTCCTGACAGGGAAAAGCTTGACAAGCTGATCTCAGGCATAGATATCAGCATAACGGAGAATGGTTCCCTGATAAGGGCCGAAACTGTTTTTGAACGTGAAACCACCGTTCTTCTGGAAACTTTCAAGAGTTTCACGGAAAAAGTAATCGACTACGGATCGAAGGTGAAGATCAATTATCACATAACTGTCCCTGATTTTATCGACATTGACATCAGGAACCAGTTTGGAGACATATCGGTCGATGATAATTCAGGGACATTGTCAATTGATCTTTCAAACGGTAATTTCAGGGCAAATTCGCTGAACCGGATCGCCGATCTTAAACTCGACTTCGGTGATGCCGAAATCGGCTCACTAAAGTCGGCAAGGATTATTGCAAGTTTTTCCGGGATAAAGGTGAGCAGCAGCGATGAACTTGAACTGAAAAGCACTTCGTCGAAATTTGATCTGGGAAAGACAGGCACGGTTGAACTTGAATCGCGCAGGGACAAGCTCTTTATAGATGATATTTCAACACTGAAGGGAGTCTCCTGGTTCTCCGAATACAGCATAGCCAGGCTCTCGAAGGATGCTGATCTTGACCTGAAATCGGGAAACATCGATATCGAAAGGGTCTCGGGAAGATTTAAAAGCATTGTCCTGAAATCAGCCTATACCGATATAGAAGCTGACTTTGAGCCCTCTGCTTCGTGGGATTTCGAGATAAGGCATGTTAACTCATCTGTTGTTCTTCCGGGAAGAAATACAAGATCCAAAGAAGAGCTTGTAAATGAAAAAAGGAAAGAATACCTCATCACGGGAAAGAAAGGTTCCGGCGATTCGCAAGGGCGCCTGGTGATTGATGCCAACAGGGGAAATATCCGCCTCAACTAAAGGGATATTGCTACAAAGCTAAAGGTATATTGCCGCGAAACTAAAGTGCATTGAATCGTGCAAGGCCTTCATCCAGCCAGCGTATGTATTCCCCGATGTTCAGGTTGGCAGGCATCGGCTGATTAAGTGGATTCCCGTCGTGATCAACGATAACATAGAGAGGAAGCGCGTTGGTCTTGAATAAGGAAATCTCCAGGTCTTCATTGATCTTCCCAATGGTTTTCTTCACCTTACCGTCAATCTTTGAATTGATCCATTTATTTTCAGGAAGCACAGTCCGGTCATCCGCGTAAAGTGCAATGATCACGAAATTATTCCTGAGTCGTTCCAGAACCTTCGGATCCGACCAAACCTTTGCTTCCATTACCTTGCAGTTTGCACAGGCATGCCCCTTGAAATCGATAAGGGCAGGTTTCCCCTGTTCCCTAGCACACTGAAGGCCCTGTTCAAAGTCGAAATAGCCCGAAAGACCAAGCGGCATTTCAAAGATATCATAATAAAGAGGTTCGGAACATAGCCCGCTCATAAACAGATTGGCGGAAGGAAGTACCGGCGATGTCTTGTTTTCAGACTGAATCCTTGTCAGGTTGAATTTCGATGTCTCCACGGAGGGCAGAAATGATGAAAGGCCTTTGAGAGGCGCCCCGAACAAACCGGGAATAAGGTAGACAACGAATGAGAAAACCGCTATTATCAGGAATAAACGGAAAACGCCTATATAAGGCAGATCGCTGTCGAACCTGAATTTTATCCTGCCCATGAGGTAAAGCCCCAGGAGACTGAAGATAACTATCCAGATTGCCAGGAAAATATCCCTCGAAAGTATTTTGAAAGAATAGACCGAATCGATAGTCATAAGGAATTTCAGACTGAATGCAAGCATAATGAATCCCAGCACGACTTTAACCGAGTTAAGCCATCCTCCCGATTTCGGCATTTTTCTCATCATTGAAGGGAAGAGTGCAAATAGCGTGAAGGGAAGCGCGAAAGCCAGACCGAAGCCGAGCATTCCTATACTTGGCCTCAGAACATCGCCCGAGGCAGCTTCAACCAGAAGCGCTCCCACTATTGGACCCGTGCATGAGAACGACACTATGACCGTTGTCAGTCCCATGAAGAAGGAAGCAATAAGGCCTCCCCTGTCGACCCTCGAGTCGGCTCCTGAAACCCATTTGTTTGGTAATACTATCTCGAAAGCCCCGAAGAATGAAATCGCGAAAAGCACGAAGAGTGTGAAAAACAGCAGATTGGGTATCCAGTGGGTGCTTAGGGTGTTTGCAAATCCTGCTCCCGCGCTTGTGAGAGAAACTATAACTCCCAGGAGCGAATAGATAAGAACGATTGAAAGTCCGAATATCAGTGCCTTCACTACCGATCCGGCCCTGCTTCCCGAACCCCGCGAAAAGAAAGCCACCGTCATGGGGATCATGGGGAATACACATGGAGTAAGAACTCCTGCAAATCCGGCCAGAAGCGAAAAAAGGAAGAACTTAAGCAAACCCTTTCCCTGCTTCCGGCTTTCCGTTGCATTACCTGTCGTTCCGGCAGCCTTAACCGGGCTTGTTGAAGCCGCTTTCCCGACAGTGACCGAGAACTCAACATCTTTTGGCGGGGAACAGCTTGTATTGCTGCACGACATGAAGTTCAGCGTACCAGACACGGTAAAGGATGGACTTTGAGAGTTCAGCTTCTGCCTGAATTCGGCCTTGTCGCGGAATGATTTGATCTTAAAGCCGAAAGCTTCATCCATGAGCTCTTCCGGACTGGTCACCTCATAGCTTTCCCCCTCAAGGGTGTAATCCACCGCTTCATTGAAGGAAAATGATGTAGGAATAGGCCCTCCTTCGGGTATATCCATTGAATAGATATGGAAACCTTCCTCTATCACGGCTGAAAAGACTATTTCATAGGTGGTATCACCCTTCTTTTCATAGCCGAAGGTCCATGTAACCGGATCATGTATCTGTGCCGGGACTCCCCTGATGATAAGGAGGAAAAAAAGCAGTGCGATTGAATATCGTTTAATCATATATGTCTGTTAATACCCTGTAAAAGTAATAAATCAGTGATATTTACGGAAAGGAGGGTGTTGCTGTTCGGAAAAATCAGTTGTCAGGTCAGGTCAATTTCATTGTTATCCCTGTCAAAGAAGTGGTATTCAAGCATATGATAGGAAGTCGCCGCCTGAACCTTTATAAATATTTTGTATTTGAGATCCCATTTCAGGTACAGGGGGAATATCCCTTTTTTCAGATATGAGGCCACGAAGGGATGGACATTAAGTATAATTACCCGGGTTTTTATTTTATCGACCAGGAAGGCCAGGTCCTTTTCAAGTGTATCGGTGAAGAGAACTGTAGGCCGCACCTGTCCTGATCCCTGGCAGGCGGGGCATTCTTCATCGGTAACAATCTTCATTTCGGGCCTGACGCGTTGCCTGGTGATCTGCATCAGCCCGAATTTGGTAAGGGGAAGGATGTTGTGCTTGGTCCTGTCGCCTGCCATGATTTCCTTCATCTTGTCGAACAAGGCCTGTTTGTTCTCATTGGCCTGCATATCGATGAAGTCGATAACAATGATTCCGCCCATATCACGCAACCTGAGCTGCCTGGCAATCTCCTTTGCAGCCTCCATATTTACTTCCAGGGCGTTTGCCTCCTGGTCATTTCCCGATCGCGACCTGTTACCGCTGTTTACGTCGATCACGTGGAGAGCTTCGGTATGCTCTATAATAAGGTATGCACCATGCTTGAACGATATAGTTTTCCCGAAAAGGGCCTTTATCTGCTTATTTACTCCGTAGTGATCGAAGATGGGAATTGATCCGTTGTAGATTTTTACAATCTTCTCCTTTTCCGGAGCTATTTCCCTGATGTAATTCCTTACCTCATCGGCCAGGACGGCATCGTTGATGTGGATGCCATTGAAGGTCACGTTCAGCATATCCCTCAGGATAGTGCCTGTGCGGTTCATTTCCCCTATGAATAGCCTTGGGGTTTTTATCTCCTTTTTTACAGAGTTGAAAGCTGATTCCCATCTTTTTACCAGTTCCCTTAGTTCGGTATCAAGAATCACCACTTTCTTCCCTTCGGCAGCGGTTCGCACAATAACCCCGTAGTTTTTTGGCTTGATGCTCTGCACCAGGGTTTTGAGGCGGTTCTTTTCCTCATTGCTCTCTATTTTGGAGGATATAGATACCTTGTCGGAAAATGGAATCAGCACGAGATGCCTTCCCGCGAGAGATATCTCCGATGCCAGCCTGGGGCCCTTTGTTGAAATCGGTTCCTTGCTAATCTGGACGATCACCGTCTGCCCTGTTGCAAGGACATCGGTAATTTTACCGTCCTTGTCAATATCCGGCTCGCATTTGATTTTATGGATCGGAGTTATACGACCCTGCCGCTGAACCGAATTGAGATAATATTTATTCTGAGTCCGGAACTGGGCTCCGAGGTCGAGGTAATGAAGGAAAGCATCTCTCTCGTAGCCAACATTTACGAAAGCCGCATTGAGACCCGGCATTATCTTTTTAACTTTCCCCAGGTAAATATCCCCCACAGAGAATTTTATGTTTCTCTTCTCCTTGTTTAACTCTGTCAGCTGCTTGTCTTCCAGTAATGCCAGTGAGACTTCCGACACACCAGCATCAATGATCAACTCCTTGTTTACCACTTTACTTCCTAAACTGAGTCAATAATCCACAACGATATCCCATGTACTGATACAACAAACCTAAAGATCGAACGACCTTTAGGTTTAGTTATCTGAAAAACGACTACCTCGTTCGTTTATTTCTTCTTATGTCTGTTCTTCCGCAAGCGTTTTTTGCGCTTGTGGGTAGCCATTTTATGTCTTTTTCTTTTTTTCCCGCTTGGCATGTGGACTTATTTCTTTACGTGTGATTTAACCTTGGTTATGAATGATTTTGCAGGCTTGAAAGAAGGAATGTAGTGGGCAGGAATTATTATAGTGGTGTTTTTGGAGATATTCCTTGCTGTTTTCTTTGCTCTCTTTTTTACAATAAAGCTTCCAAATCCTCTCAGGTACACATTGTTACCATTAACCATGGAATGCTTGACCGTATCCATAAAGGCTTCAACAGTCTTTTGAACCGTCACCTTCTCAATACCAGTGTTCTTGGCGATTTCATTAACGATGTCTGCTTTAGTCATTTTCGTGAAGTTTAAAATTCAACAAATTATTTCGGGTATAAGTTTTTTCAACCCTGCAAATATAGAAATATTATTTATTTTATATTGATTTAGTTAAAGAATAATTTTTTAATCTGATTTTTTAAATTGTCTAAAATACAATGGAATAGCTAATCGACCGGCAAGCCTTCATACTCCGGAGCTATTTCCGGCTTGTCGGGAGGGCTGATTCGGACCTGGGCTAAGATGCTGAAAACATGGATATTCTTCATAAATATGATCATTACTTTCAGTAAGCTTTATTTTTATTAACTTTGTGTTTTGTAAAACCAGGATAAAAAACATAACTATATGTCAATCAACAAGGTTATTTTAGTTGGAAACGTGGGAAAGGACCCTGTTGTCAGGTATTTCGACAAGGGTGTAGCCAAGGTTACCTTCCCGCTGGCTACCAGTGAATCATATTATAATCAGCAGGGAGAAGCCATAACCACCACAGAATGGCACAACATTGTCTTGTGGAGGGCGCTTGCCGAAGTGGCGGAAAAAACAGTCAAAAAAGGGTCTCAGCTCTATATCGTTGGAAAGATAAAGACAAGATCGTATGTCGACAAGGAAGGGAACAACAAATATATTACCGAGATACTTGCCGACACTTTTCTGGTTCTTGACAAAAAGCCATCTGCCCCGGCAACCGGCGAAGCAACGGGAAGCGTCCAGGTCAATAATGAACCTGAAGTTCCTGAAGTGAAAGAAAAGGCTGAAGATTACCAGACAGCCGGTGGTGATGATGATGACCTTCCCTTCTAGCAGTCAGTACTAAAACAGTCGGATTTGGAAGCGGATATTTCAATTACATTTGTCGCACTTTTTAGGGATATTGCTGCAGGTCATATCGATCTGAAGGTGATCGTGGGCTTTGTGATCCTTATCATGCTGCTTTTTGCATCAGCCCTTATGTCAGGATCCGAAGTGGCTTTCTTTTCACTTAGCCCGGAAGACATTGAGAAGCTAAAGGCCGACAAGTCAAGGAAAGCCTCGATGGTACTGAAACTCTACGACTCACCCGACACTCTTCTCAGTACCATTCTCGTTGCCAATAACACTGTAAACATTGCTGCAGTGCTTCTGGCCGCCTTTATAAGTTCACTTCTCTTCGACTTCAGCAATAATCCCCTGCTAGGCTTTATTATGGAAGCGGTAGTCATCACTTTCATCATCCTGCTCTTCGGTGAAGTCATTCCAAAAGTGTTCGCTACCAGAAAACAGCTGCCGATGTCACTTTTCATGGCCTATCCCCTGGCCTTTCTTATAAAGTTCTTTAAACCTGTGACCTCACTTCTAATCTTCTCCACATCATTTGTCAAAAAACGGGCAGGACGCAGGCAGTCTAACATCAGTATGGACGATCTTTCCGAAGCGCTTGATCTTGCTTCTGACAACATAAACGAGGATGAGAAGATACTCAAGGGCATAGTCAATTTCGGAAACATAAACGTAAGCGAGATCATGTGCCCGAGAATTGATGTTACGGCTATCAACATCCAGTCGGGTTTCAGCAGGGTTAAATCAACAATAATCGAGTCGGGTTTCTCAAGGATCCCCGTTTATGCCGGAACCTTCGACTCTGTCAAAGGCATCCTTTATGCCAAGGATATCCTGCAGTACATAAACAATCCCGATACCTTCAAGTGGCAGTCGCTGATGAGGCCGGTCCATTTCGTACCTGAAACAAAAAAAATCAATGAGCTCCTCAAGGAATTTCAGATAAAGAAGATACACATGGCCGTCGTTATCGACGAGTACGGAGGCACATCGGGGATTATTACACTCGAGGATGTGCTGGAGGAGATAGTGGGAGAAATAACGGACGAAAGCGACGAGGATGAAACAATGTTCCGTCAGATAGACGAGAAAACCTATGTTTTTGAAGGGAAGATCCTGTTAAACGACTTCTTCAAGATAATCAATGTGGAAGGCGATTCCTTTGAAGATGTCCGGGGAGAATCGGAAACCCTTGCAGGACTTATTCTCGAGATCAGGGGAGAAATTCCCCAAAAGGGACAGGTCGTTACATACCGTAACTTTAAGTTCATTATAGAATCGGCCGACAAAAGGAGAATCAAGGAAATCCGTGTTGAAATAAGCGATGATTATGACAGGACAGATAAAGAGTAGCTTCGCCATTATCCTTCTGATAACGACACTACTGGGCTTTGCCTCCTGCAGTGAGACGCCTGTTCCAAAGCCGAGGGGCTACTTCAGGATCGATCTTCCCTCAAAAGAATACCGCGTATTTGGTGAAGATGCTGAAGAATTGCTGAACCTGCCATTGAAATTCGAATACCCGGAATATGGAGTGATTTCAGCCGATCAGGAGCCGGGCTGGTTCAATATTGATTTTCCAAGGTACAAGGCCAGTCTGCACCTTACTTACAGGGATGTTAAGGGTGACCTGGACGAACTGATTGAACAGACATACACGATGAACGTCAAAAACCATATAACAAAGGCCGATGCAATAAACGAGCAGGTTATTATTGACCCCGGGAAACGGATCTACGGCGTATTTTACGACCTTAAAGGCAATACTGCAAGCGCTGTTCAGTTTTATGTAACTGACAGCGTCAATCATTACCTCAGGGCTTCACTTTATTTTGAATCCGAACCCAATGCCGATTCACTGAGCCCTGTTATTGATTTCTTCAGGGAAGATGTAGTACATCTTATAGAAACCCTGGAGTGGAAAAGGAAATAAACCCTCTGATGACTGATGGGATGTATTTCTAAACATTACCTGAATGAGTACACTATACTGGGTGTATGGAAGATTGAGGAGGATATCAGCACCCTGCTCGGCATGGTCGATCTTGATGTTGCCGACAAAAAGAAATACAAGGTTTTTGCCAGTAACTCAAGGAAACTTGAATTCCTGAGCGTCAGGGCCCTTCTGGCCGAATTGATCGGAAAAGAAGCCAGGATAGTCTACAACAAGAACAACAAACCCTTCCTGAGTGACGGATCAATGTTCATAAGCATCTCCCACTCGAATAAACTCACCGCGATTCTTCTCAGTTCCAATGAAAAGGTAGGCATTGACCTCGAGCATATGAGCACCAATATCGGACGCATTGCCTTCAAATTCATCAACAGTAAGGAAAAGATAACAAAGGAACAGGAAAAGCGCATCTACCACCTCTACCTTCACTGGTGTGCCAAGGAGGCCATTTACAAAATATGCGACAAGGAAGGAATAAGCATAAAAAAGGATATTACCATCGAACCATTCGACGTAAAGGAATCGGGAGAGATCAGAGGCAGTGTGAAGACAAAGACGATAAATGATAGCTTCGATCTCTTCTACACGAGATATGATAATTATACGATAGTCTGGACCAAAAAGAATTATGACAAAGGATGATTTCCCGGGAAAAAGGAGTATAGCCCTTCTTCTCGATCCCGACAAGACCGGCGGAAATGACCTGAAGAAGATCCTGCAGATAGCATCCGGATCCGGAACAGACTATATCCTGGTCGGGGGCAGTCTTACCTTCAACAGCACCGACCTTCTGATCGCTAAGATAAAGGAACTGTGTTCCATTCCGGTAGTTCTCTTTCCCGGAAACCTTTTGCAACTAAGCCTTAAGGCCGATGCCATCCTCCTTCTTTCACTCATATCCGGAAGAAATCCCGAGCTTCTGATAGGAAATCATGTCATCGCCGCTCCTTTTCTCAGGGATGCAAGAGAAAAGCTTATTTCAGTGGGATACATACTGGTGGGAGGCGTGAAGAAGAGCTCGGTTGAATATATCAGCCAGACTGCAGCCATACCCCCGGACAAGGCAGACCTGATTGTAGCCACTGCCCTGGCAGGTGAGATGCTTGGCCTTTCCATGATCTACCTCGAAGCCGGCAGCGGCGCTCAGGAGCCGGTTCCTCCCAACATTATAAAAGCCGTCAGGGAAAATGTGACTGTCCCGATTGCCGTCGGTGGCGGGATTACAACACGCGTCGAGATAGCCCGGGCTTTCAGTTCGGGAGCCAACCTTATAATACTGGGCAACGGTTGCGAAAAGAATCCTTTATTGCTTGAGGAAGCTTGCGCCGAAAGAGATTCCGCCAGGCAATCTATCTGAAGAGTTCGGGCATCGGCTCTCCGGTGCAGGCATTGGGATAAGGGATCCTGCACAGCGATGAGAGCGTTGCAGATACATCGGTCAGATTAACCTTTCTCATCACTGTCGACCTGTTCACGGTCCATCCATACCATATCAGGGGAACATGACCATCGTACTCGTAAGGCGAATTGTGACCGGTAAGATGATCTTCCTCAGCCTCCACCCAGCCCGGCAGAAGCGTTATAATAACATCGCCCGAACGCTGTGCGCTGAAACTATTGATTATCTTCCTGAGATGACCGTTCCCGAAATCATTGGCTTCAAAGGCATAATAGGGATAGGCCGAGGCCACTCCCGTGAACTGGTTGAGAAACCTGGCAGTCCTTTTCTGAACATCCTCGATCTGCAGCCTCGCGTCTTCGATAAGCGTTCTGTTCAGGAATACCTGACGCTCCGAAAAACCCTTAACCCAGTCGCCCTCCCCGTAAACTGCATTAAGATAACTCCTGAGGAGCTGAAGGGCCTGGTTCTGCATGAAATATCCTGAAGGGACCCTGTTGTCAGCCATCACCTGAGGGAGCTCAGCCACACCATGGGCCGAGGTGAAATACACCAGTATATTCCTTTTGCCCAGATTGTCGTTCAGATAATTCAGAAGAGTCTCTATGTTTTTGTCAAGCCTGAATATGGCATCAGCCGTCTCAACCGAGGAAGGGCCGAACCTGTGACCGATATAGTCGGTCGATGAATAGCAGATCGAAAGGAAATCGGTAACATCATCCTTCCCCAGTTCTTCCTCCTCTATCAGCTTTATTGCAAAATCAGTTGTCAGGGCATCAGCAAACGGGGTTTCCCTCAGGAAGGCATTATTGCGTTCTGAATTTCTTCCGCCCGACTTGCTCAGCTTGTTAAGATCGTAAGGGAAATAGTTCTGTCCGCCGAAGCCTTTCTCAAATTTGTTTGAATCGGGAAGGCAGGTGGAATACGCATCCGCTTCCTTCAGGAGGGTCCATGAAGAGTTAAGATAAGCTTCCTGGCGTCTCATCGCGTTGAAATCGTTAACCCACGAGGGCAGGGCCTGAACATAATATGTCGACGACATCCATCCGCCGGTGACATTGTCGTACCAGAACACCCCGTCAGTTGAATGGCCTGCAGTAAGAATTGCCGACTGCTCCTTCACACCAACCGAAAAAACCTTTGATTTTTTTCCAGTGGCTATCCTGAGTTCATCGGCGAAAGTGGACGCGTTCAGGTTTACAGGGGAATGAAGTCCCGACTCGTAACTTCCCCCAACGGGATTGACACTGATATCCTTTGTGCAGTAAATGAACTCATTTTTCAGTGGCACATACCAGTTGTCAGATGTGACTCCATGATAGGCAGGTTCGGTTCCTGTGGCGATGGTTGAAAACCCGGGCGCCGACTGGGTGAGCATGTAGTCGTAGGAAGCATTTCTGAAGAAAGTGCCTTCGTTTATCATCCTCTTTATCCCGTTATCACTAAACCTGTCCCTGAGCCGCTCTATCTGATCGAACCTCAGCTGTTCGACTACAATTCCTATTATCAGCGACGGCTTGTCGGGGGGAAGATATGCTCCCTGACCTGAAAGCCTCAGAAAAGCTCCTATAAGAATACATATAGCAATAAGTTTCTTTCCTGTCATATCCTTCTCTTCATTTTGGAAACATCAAAAATAATCTTTTCACAATACGAAACAAAAATGGATGAATTAGTATGTTATAACAATGTTATAACGACCTTTCCTGCCGCTGAACGGCCTGTTGACAGGCTTTTGAACAGAACAATATACTCCCCGTCGCCCAGGGAGCTTAAATCGAGCTTCAACGCTTTTCCCTCAACAGCTTCAAGCACTGAGCTTAAAAGCAGTCTCCCCGACAAACCGAATACCCTGACATCCAGGTTCCCTTCCAGGCCTTCAGGCAGAAGTACATTAATCTCTCCGCGGCCCGGATTGGGATAGAACAAGGGAACAAGGGGTTTTTCCGGATCGGGAGGCGATACAAGCTGTTCCATCCCAATATTTATATAGGTCTGCAGACCTTTGACAACATTGATGTTCCTGATGACCGTATCCCTGTATCCCGCGGCTGATATTGAAAGGTCGTATATTCCATCGGAAATAAGCCTTGTGAATATCCCTGAAGCCGTATCGCAAAGGGTATGTGAATTGTCCTTGTCGTGACCCTCGATAAAGACGACGGCAGGAAGGGGCTTACCCGTATACTTATCAGAAACTATGCCTCTTATACCGTAAAGTGCATTTTCGAAATACCCGAGCATCGACCGGTAGTTGTATTCCCACAGATTATCAAGTTCAGAAACGGGAGTGATATGATCCTCGTCGAGTTCGACAGTTATTTCACGTCCATGCAGGTTGTATGCAACATAATCCTGCCTTCCCCCGAATATTGAATACCAGTCATAGCCTCTCGTAACCCCGTTATCGAGGAAATCCATGTATCCGGCAGGGGCATGAAGGTGAACCGTATCCGCCCATTCCCTGCTCACTGTATAAAACCAGTCATCATCGGCATGTTCAAAGCTCCAGCGGTCCCAGGGATAGTTAATAACCTCCGTTCCTGAATGGAAGTTGGCTGAAATCACGAAGCGGCGTTCCGACATGAATCTCATCATGTCGATGGTCTCCTTCTGCCTTGTGACCGATGGCCCCGCGGGATCCGGGAAGTTGCGGTTGAGATCGTAGCCTGAGGCATTGAACCTGACCGGTGAAATTATCTCATCTCCGTTCCTGTATGTACCATCGGGATTAGCAAGGGGATTGATCCATATCTCAAGGTTGTCGACCAGGCGGGTTACCCTGTTGTCGATACCGTAATTCCTCAGAAGATAATCTGCCAGCCGGAGCATCAGAATAAAACCGGCGGTCTCGTCCCCATGGATTGTTGAGGAATAGAATACTTCAGGTTCCTGCTCATCAACCCGGCAGTTGTCGGATATTTTAAGTACTAAAACAGGCTTCCCGTTGATTGACATTCCAATTGAATCGAGCCTGCAGAGTGAAGGATAGAGTGATGCTAAGGCATGCATTACCGAATCATACTGGCTAAAGGTCGGGTAAGTGTTCCATTCCATTGCTTTTGCCATGCTGACCGCGGTCATCTCTCCCTTGACGACCGGCTCTTCTTTTAACAGGTAAGTTCTTCCTTCGGAAATAAAGCGTTCGACTGTCAGGGGTGAAAGCAGAAGACTTACTTCTTTCTCTCCCGCTGTTCTTATTGAATAATCGACCGACAGCCTCCGGATGTCATCAATCCCTCTTACCTCAACGACAAGCTCTGCCTGTCCTCTTTCGGCAACAGTTTTAAGAAGCTTTGAATTATCCGCTATGATCTGTGAGTGTCCCCTGCCTGCCAGGAGTAGGAACAAAACGACCGTTATCAGTAAGTTCCTTGACATTCACAAGCTTAAACATTGAACCTGATATGGAGGATATCCCCGTCTTCCACTATATAATTCTTTCCTTCGATAAAGAATTTGCCGGCTTCCTTGCAGGCATGCTCGGATCCCAGTGTCACAAAGTCGTGGTATTTCATCACCTCTGCCCTTATAAAACCCCTTTCGAGGTCGCTGTGGATGACTCCTGCCGCCCGCGGGGCCGTCATTCCCTTTTTTATGGTCCATGCCCTTATCTCCTTAGGGCCCACTGTAAAGAAGGTCTGCAGGTTGAGCATGCGGTATGCCGCCCTTACCATTTTATCAACTCCCGGCTCATCGAGCCCTGCATCCTTCAGGAATTCCAGTCTGTCGGCCTCGGTCTCAAGCTCGGCTATCTCCGCCTCAGTTGCCCCGGCAACGACTATAACTTCAGATTCTGTTCCCTTTAGAGCTTCCCTTACCTTTTCCACATACTTGTTACCCGTTATCGCCGATCCGGCGTCGACATTGCAGACGTACATCACAGGCTTCATGGTAAGCAGGAAGAGATCGTCTATATGTTTTCTGTCATCGCCGTCTATTTCAAGCGAACGGGCATTCTGAAAATTACCTATATGGTCACGGTATTTTTCGAGTACCTCCACTCCCCTTTTTGCATCCTTGTCGCCTGCCCTGACCAGTTTTTCCAGGCGCTGAAGCTTCTTTTCCACCGATTCAAGGTCCTTTACCTGCAGTTCAAAGTCAATGGTTTCAATATCCCTGACAGGATCAACAGAACCGTCTATATGGGGTAACTCTTCATCGTCGAAACATCGCAGGACATGGATCAGGGCATCAGTGTTACGGATGTCGCCCAGGAACTTGTTACCCACTCCTTCTCCCTTGTTTGAACCGCGTGTAAGTCCGGGTATATCAACGATCCCGACAGTTGTATGAACGATTTTTTCGGTAATCTGATACTTTTCCAGTTCATACAGCCTCGGGTCGGGCACCTGAATAACACCGATATTCGATTTAGTGGCGCTGAATGCATAAGCATTGATTTCACCCCTGGTGTTTGAGATACAGTTAAATATTGTCGTCTTTCCGGTATTGGTGATCCCGATAATGCCGCATTGAAGAGCCATCCTAAAATATTTTGTTTTTCAAGGACAAATTTAAAGTTATTTGTGAAATAAAGCCGTCCGGAAAGCTGACTTCATGGAATACCGTTAAAGGTTCAAAAAGTTGAAAGTGAAAAGTTGAAAGTGAAAAGTTGAAAGTTGAAAGTGAAAAGTAGAAAGAGGAAAGTAGAAAGTTAAAACGTTAAGTGTTTAGCGTTGGTTTTTACCCTGTGTCATTTACTAATTATTTCAACTAAAGCCTCATTGTATGAGACCGCAAGACTGCAAGACCTGCGCTCTGTGCCCTGAGCCTTCCTGCAACATCCTCGTTGGTTGTTTACCCCCTTCCAAGTTGAAGGAGAAAGAAAATTCTGCTATTATTGGAAAGAAATACGAACTGCAATATTTGATGTAACAAATTGAGCAGCAACATCCATTGGAAGAAGCTTTTCCCCCTTGGGGGAAACGGGAAAGGGGGTTATTAAATGCAGGGAGGTATCGGGAGGGAAAGGGGGTTAGTGAATAAGAGGGTCCTGAGGTCATTTTGTAATTATTTAATCGCCTGTAGTTCCCTACCGGTTATACCCCCTTCCCAGCCTTCCCCCAGGTTAATGTCATTTGACATTACAAGGGTTTTGTAAAAAATATTTTTATTGTTCTTTGACATAATTGTTAATAATTTGAAGATACTGCCTGATCACTGGCCTGGCAATGTTTGTTGTATGGTGAATGAACTCAATATCCTTATTGTCATTTACCAGTGTTTTAACCCTGTTGAAGTCTTTAAGATATTTATCGACAGAGGCTTGTGAATGGTTTGTCTCTCTTGCAACAATTGAAGGATCTTTCTTTTCAACGACATGTTTATAGATTATAATTCGTTTATGAGTTAATGTGGTACCCATGTCGTGAATGACACCCGTATGAGGAAGTATCGTTTGATTTTGCTTTTCATACTCGATTCTTTGCTGAGAGAGCCATGCTGCTGATGATACCAATAGAAGACTCAGGTCCCTGGTAGACAAGACAGCTCCTTGTTGATATGCTTCTTTTATCATCCGGGCCATAACATTCTGACGTATTTCTTTAATAGAACAATTCTTTTCGAACATTGAGACCTCATCATCAGTTACCAGCGATAATATCACGGATTTATATCTGCGTTTTTCACTATCTGCCCGGGTTCGTTTATCAAGAGCGTTCCAGATGACCTGGCCTGGTTTTAACCTGGAAGATTCCGGGCAAAGAGAGTTGAAGAGATCGATAATAGCATCAGCAATGTTTTCTCTTACAATAGGACCAAACAAGCCACAGAACTCGCGTTTAAAGAAGTTCACAATAGCAGGCTTGAGGAACCTGTCATGTGCAGAACTGTAATGCTTTACGGATGGCATCTTTGGTATCATGACAGTTTGCTGGTTTAAAAGGACTTTCGGCTTTTTTTTATAAGCTCATCCAGTTCTTCTCTCCTATGTGCTACAGCATCTGTTGTCTGATGCAGCTCGTAATACTCCTGTGTCAGACTAGGTGAAAGCTTTACCAGGAATGCTATGGTTTTTATCTCATAGTTGTTCTTTGCCAGGCAAACTACCCGTTTGAACTTGTCAACGTAGTTAGCCACTGCATCAATGCTGTGATGTGTTGCCCTGGCAATCTCGGAGTATTCCTTCCCGGAAAGCCAATGCTTAATTATCAGACTACGGTGTGTAACAGACTTGCCCATATCACGGATCGTTGAACGGAGAGGAAGAACTATATCCTGCTCCTTAAAGGCTTTGATATCCCTGCAGAGAGTTCGCTCACCACAGTTAAGAAGCCTGTTGGCAATGTCCTCTACGGTAAGCAGGCCGCCCTGCTGGAAAGCTTCATTTACTATCCGCTCCAGCCGGTGTCGCCGAAGGCCCTGTACGCCCAGTTGTTTTCTTACCTGGAGGTCTTCTTCGCCCGCGTCCAGGGTAAGTACCACTGAGATCATCTTGCATTCAGAAAGCTTTTTTTGTGCGCCATTTTCGACCGATACTACCTCAAAGAGAACCTGCCCCGGCTTCATTGTCCCGGAGTTATCAAAAAATGGCTGATAGGTCTCATAAACGGCATTCAGGATGGCTTTGGCTTCGAACCGAGAGCAGTTCATACCCTGGATGAGAATGTTAACAAACTGGGTGTCCTGCTGCTTCTGCTTCAGGCGATCCCATTTCTGAAGAGATGAGTTGTTGATCATAAGTAGTAGGAAAAAAAAGATAATGGTCCAGATATGCGGGATTCCGCTTCGGCTACGCCTTCGCTCCATCCCGCAAATCTTATCAACAAACTTAGCAATTATGTCAAAGAACTTTTTTATATATTGCCAAATGGCACAAATATAGGTGGCCACAAACCGATTTAACGGTATAATCAGCATCCAGGGTTATACTTTCCCGCTCACTTTCACGTAACCAACGGGCATTTTTTGACAGCAATAACCTT
>JAXDBC010000085.1:0-5037 GCA_034679225.1 Bacteroidales bacterium
GCTGTTCAAAGAGCTCCCTGTAATGTCCCTTCCTCCCCTTCACCAGAGGCGACATGAAATATATCTTCCTGCCGGAATACCGGCCGGTAACAAGCTCAAGTATCTGCTCGTCGGTGTACCTTACCATTTTCTCACCCGAAGCCCATGAATACGCTTCTCCGGCCCTGGCGTACAGAAGCCTGAGAAAGTCATAAATCTCGGTAATGGTGCCCACGGTCGATCTTGGATTCTTATTGGTTGTTTTCTGCTCAATGGAGATTACCGGGCTCAGTCCGGTTATCTTGTCAACGTCGGGCCTTTCCATTCCCCCCAGGAACTGCCGGGCATAAGCCGAAAGGGTTTCCATATACCTTCTCTGTCCCTCGGCATATATGGTATCGAAGGCCAACGACGATTTTCCGCTCCCGCTAAGTCCGGTGATCACAACCAGCCTGTTCCTCGGAATAGTGACATCTATGTTCTTAAGATTATGAACCCTGGCTCCGTATACCCTGATCTCTTCCTTCATTACAACACCAACATGACAGCTATCAGTCGCTATTACCCCCGAAAACACGGGTGCGCATTCCCTCATCAGGGATCTTTATAAAATACTCCTTGTTTGGACGGGGCGAAAAATAAGGTTTCCTGAGCCAGGGATTAAGAAACTTCAGCATTTTGTAATTCGTATTGTAATTCGCCGCGAAATCCGAAAAATCAGAAATGGCAGTGTCGACTTTCAGTTCGGTATAGGAAAGAGGAGGATAAAGATCAGCCGCGGATATGTCAAAACCGTATCGTGCCGGATCGCTTATCACAAGCTTGTAGGCAACAACCCTGAAAATATACCTTGCAGTCTCCTCGTTCAGCAGAAGATCGTAGTAATTATTCTGTTTCTGTATCCGGATCTGCTCATCAACAGAAGCCCTGCCGCCGTTATAGGATGCTGCCGCCAAAGTCCAGCTGCCGTACTTTTCATATGACTTCCTGATAAAGCTGCAGGCAAATTCTGTTGACTTCTCCAAGTGATATCTCTCGTCAATCACATTGTTAATCTCCATTCCCAGTTCCCTGCCGGTGGCAGCCATTATCTGCCAGAACCCGGTGGCCCCACTCGGTGACACCACGTTGCTGAATTCACTTTCGGCTGCAACCAGGTATTTGAAATCGTCGGGTATGTTGTTCTCCCTTAAGATCTTTTCAATTACAGGAAAATACCTGTTGGCCTTCTTGATTATAAGGATGGTTGAAGAATGCCTGTACGCGCTTACAAGCAGTTCGCGGTCGAGGCTTTCGCGGGTATCAAAATTCTCCAGGGGCATTCTCTCACCTGCAAAGCTAACTTCAGCGGGGATACTGTAAGGCTTGTTGAAGCGCGCAGAATCAACCTGTGAAAAGGGCTCATAGTTCCGTGTAAAACTCCTGAAACTCTGGTTTACAATAAAAACCGAAACAGCCAGACCAACTAATCCTATTCCAAAAACCAGCGAACGTATATTCGATTTAAGCATGATGCAATTGAGGGTGGTAAAACAAACTGCAAAGGTAGTGTTTTTACGGCTTATAAATTAGCCGGCATAATCCTGAAATGAACAAAAAGAGATAAAAAAGACTGAAAAGGAATTCAGCCTTAAGACTGACTTATCAGAAGCGGTACGACAGACCTGAGAAAATCCCGAATGAATAAGGATTGACCGAAATGCTTCCTATATTGCTGAAAGGATTAAGATAATAACGGAAAGTAGGTTCAAGGTTCAGGGATATCTTATCGTTGAGAGTATATTCCATTCCCATCCCAAGGGAACTGCTGACCAGGAAGTTGTTCAGACCGGCTGTCTTGCCGATATCGTACCTGTTGTTGCCCGCCATGGCATGAACTGTGTTGTTTACCAGCAGGTTATATGACATACCGCCGATAAGGTTGAAGTCGACCGCCCTGTCAATGAACTTGTATCTGAGTAATACAGGCATCTCAATGTAGCCGAAATTCTGATAAAGGGAATTGTTGAGAGTAGGCAGGTTGGCTTTTACAGGATCGAAAACATCCCTGCCGTACATCGTGACAACCCTCTCAGCCATGTTATCGCTAAGGTAAACATCGGGATTCTCTGTCAGAATAATTCCCGAAGAGGTATGAACCTCAAAATTATGATCGCCCTTGGTGTAATCGAACTGCCTGAATCCCGAGAAGGATTTAATGTTATCCACCTCGTTGCCGACCGATGCATAATAAAGTCCCGACTGAATGCTTAGCTTCTTGCTGATCTTATAGGAAAACCCGACCCCTCCCGAATAGGACATCCTTGGCTGTTCAAGGGGGAAACTGCCGGGGAAATTGCCCTGACCGCTTCCCGGACGGAGGTAATACATCGGAGAAGCCATTGCTGTCAGGCTCCATTTATTATCCTTCTTTACAGGTTCTTCAACAAGAGGATCAATGACGGGATTGTTGCCTGCATATGGATTGAATTCAGCAGCCGGCCGGCTGGGACGACCTATCAGTGATGAAGATTTCATCAGGGAACTGCTGATATCGGGTGTACCCGGCCGGGCAACGAAAGCGGCCGGAGCAAATTGTTCTCGGCCTGATCCGGCATCGGGGCCGGGAAGCCGGTCAGCCTGCTGCCCGCTGACTAAGCCGGTCTGACGATCGTCCGAGGGCATTGTTCTCACAAGAGTAGGTTCGACAGGAATGACCCTGTCGAATATCTGATCCTGACCGAAGGAGATCGCGGGCTCATTGAATGAGGATGGGTTCTGCCTGCTGATAAGGTATGCAAGGAATGTCATTGAAACAAGCAATGCAACCATAGCCGCGGTCCTTAGTATAACGACATACCTCTGCCTTTTCCTGATCGCGGGCAGAATGTTGTTCCATACCTCAGGCGGGGGAAGAACCTCAAAGTCTTTCAGTCCGTTCCTGAAAAGAAGATCAATATTTGCCTTCCTGTCATCCATTTACTGCACTCTTCCTTATTCCCGTGTAAAAATTCACCTTCTTCTGAAGGATTGCTCTCGCCCGCGAAAGGTTTGACTTCGAAGTACCTTCGGAGATATTTATCATCCGGCTTATCTCCTTGTGCGAATAGCCTTCAATCGCGTACAGGTTGAAAACCATCCTGTATTTGGGCGGAAGTTCTCTTATGATGTCCAGCAGGTCACCAGCCTCAAGCCCCGAATAATCATTATTGTCGGGGTCAGCATCCGGTTCCTGTATCTGATCTATATTATCAACCCTGAAAAGATTATGCTTGCCGCGGAATTTTTCAAGAGCGGTGTTGACAATTATCCTGTGCATCCATCCTTCAAAAGAACCTTCATGCTTGTAATGGATGAGGTTGTCGAATATCTTTATGAAACCTTCCTGCAGAATATCCCTAGCCTCATCATCATTACCGGAATACTGGAGACTTACCGCGTAAAGCCTCGCGGCATGACGCCTGTACAGAAGTTCCTGATCCCTTCTGTTGCCGGCCAGACAACCTTTGATTATATTTTTTATATCAGGCAAGGTTCAAAGCCTTTTGAAAAGATAAATATAAGCAAAATATGTCTGTTTAAACACGGCTGTTCCAAAAAGATTGATGAAAAAAACTGCCAAAAGGTTGCGTCTAATCCGGAATAAACAGAGCTACAGATGTATCACTTCCCCGTAAGCTGCAGCGGCGGCTTCCATAATTGCCTCAGACATTGTAGGATGCGGGTGTACGGATTTGATTATCTCGTGAGCGGTGATTTCAAGCTTTCTGGCAACAACCAGCTCAGAAATCATCTCAGTCACATTCGCACCAATCATATGTGCTCCCAGAAGCTCACCATCGGAAGCATCAAAAATCAGCTTTACAAATCCCTCCTTTGAGCCGGATGCATTTGCCTTGCCGGAAGCCGCGAAGGGAAATTTACCCACCCTGATTTCCCTTCCGGCTGCTTTGGCAGCAGCTTCGGTCATCCCGCACGAGGCTATCTCGGGTGTAGTGTAGATACACGATGGAATGTTAGAATAGTCAACCGGTTCAGGATCAAGCCCGGCTATCTTCTCAACACATGCAATCCCTTCAGCGGAGGCAACATGAGCCAGAGCAGGCCCGTGAACAATATCACCTATCGCGAATATCCCCGGTACATTGGTCCGGTAGTAATCATCAACAACGACTTTCCCCTTTTCCGTTCTGACACCTGCCAGCTCCAGTCCGATCCCGGTGATATTGGTCTCCACTCCCACCGCTGACAGGACAATATCTGTCTCAAGCTCCTCGTATCCCCTGGGTGTAAGTATCCTCAGCCTGCATTTCTCGCCGGAAGTATCGGCCGACTCAACCGATGAACCGGTCAGAACCCTCATTTTCATCTTCTTAAATGACCTCTCGAGCTGCCTCGATACCTCCTCGTCCTCATTCGGAACGATACGGGGCATAAACTCCACAAGTGTAACGCTTGTTCCGATAGTCTGGTAAAAGTATGCAAACTCGCTGCCTATGGCGCCCGATCCTGCCACAACCATCGTTTCAGGCTGAACCGGGAGAGTCATCGCCTCACGGTATCCGATTATCTTCCTGCCGTCCTGCTTCAGTCCCGGCAATTCCTTCGACCTGGCTCCCGTGGCAATTATTATATTCCTGGCTGAATATTTCTTCCTGCTTCCGTCATCCGATGTGACTTCAACCTCAGAAGCTCCTGCCATAGCTCCGAAACCCTTCAGCAGTTCAATATTATTCTTCCGGAAAAGATACTGAATACCCTTGCTCATCCCCTCGGCCACTCCCCTGCTACGGGCTACAATGGCTCCGAAATCAGGCTTTGCCTCGGCTCCGCCACGAATCCCGTAATCCTCCGCATGATTTATATAATCCAGCACCTGCGCGCTCTTCAGCAATGACTTTGTAGGGATGCAACCCCAGTTCAGGCATATACCACCTACCTCCGACTTTTCAACCACAGCCACTTTCATATTCAGCTGTGAGGCCCTGATGGCAGCAACATACCCGCCGGGCCCGCTCCCGATTACCAAAAGATCATAATCCATATCTAAACTCGTTATTGTTATTCAATAATTATTTG
>JAXDBC010000086.1:0-11789 GCA_034679225.1 Bacteroidales bacterium
CAGGCAAATCTTCTATATCATTTATGGCCAGATGCCCAAGCCGGATATTTATGTTTACCTTCATCAGACACCTGAACGACTTCTGGAAAATATTCGCAGGAGAGGCAGGGAATATGAGAAACAAATCACTCCGGAATACCTTCAGAAGATACAGGAAAGCTATTTCTCATTCTTCAGGCAGAACCCTGAGGCATGCTACCTTATAATAGATATAAACAATATTGACTTCGTTGCAAACTGTGAACATTACAGAAATATAACTGAAACAATATTCTGCAACGAGTGGGGTAAAGGGCTTAATATGGTCATATTATGAACATTTTATATGATTTGTCTGATATTGTAACTATTTTTTATAATTTTGCAGGTAATTTATCAAGAGATATTCTTTGTAAATTCTGAAGAATAAATCGAGTTGATTAACACAAATAAACATTAGACTATGAAAAAAATCAGAAGCTATTTTATCCTTATCCTCGCAGCCTCTTTCTTAACGGGTTGCGCCGGTCTGAATAAAATGAAAAAGGAAGCCGGAGACATCAATTACGAAGTTACCCCGAAAGTACTTGAAGCTCATGGCGGACTTGTGAATGTCACTATCAAAGGCACATTTCCCGAGAAGTATTTCAACAAGAAAGCTACTCTTGCCCTTACTCCTGTATTAACCTATGCAGGCGGAGAAACAGCTTTTGATAAAGTTCAGGTTCTTCAGGGTGAGAAAGTCATGGCCAACAACAAGGTCATTTCCTACTCAGGAGGTGAATTTACTTACAATTCGGCCATCCCTTACACCGATGCAATGAAAAGATCGGAACTGGTACTGAGAACAAATGCAAGTATGGGGAATAAAAGCCTCGATTTTGATCCTTTAAAACTAGCCGACGGCGTTATCGCTACTTCAACCCTTGTTGAGAAAAATGCAAAGGGTTCTATAATGCCTGACCAGTATGCCAGGATCGTTCCTGAAACAAAAGTAGCCGATATAAACTACGTCATCAACCAGGCTGTTGTACGCAGTTCAGAGCTGAAAGGCGAGGATGTTGTTGCCCTGAAAGATTATATCGTGGCCGCTAATGCCGATCCCAATAAAGAGATCAGGAGCGCAGTTACCAGTTCATATGCTTCTCCCGACGGGAAGTTTGATCAGAACGAGAAACTATCTGGCAGAAGGGGTGTGTCAGCCGATAAGGTTCTGAAGAATGAATTCAAGAAGATAGAAGTTGCTCAGGGAGAAGGTTTCTTTAGCTCACTTACCACAGCTGAAGACTGGGAAGGTTTCAAGACTGAAGTAGAGAATTCAAGCATTCCTGACAAGGATCTGATTCTCAGGGTTCTTTCGATGTACTCCGATCCTGAAGTCCGCGAAAGGGAGATCAGGAACATGTCTGTTGCTTTCGAAGCCCTCAAAAATGACATCCTTCCCAAGCTGAGGAGGTCAAAACTCATAGTAAATGTTGATAATATAGGCCGTACCGACGAACAAATACTTGCCCAGATGAGATCAGATCCCAAGGTTCTGAACCTTGAGGAAATGCTTCATGCCGGAGCCCTTACATCCGACAGGAATGAGAAGCTCGCATTCTACAAAGTTGCTGCCGATGCCCATCCGAAATGTGTCCGCGCGCACAACAACGTTGCTGTTACATATCTTTGTCTTGGTAAACCCGATGACGCCATTGCTGCCCTTGATAAGGCAAAAGCAATTGCAAACAACGACGTTGTAAAAAACAACACTGCTTTCGCTTATATCCTGAAGGGTGACATGGCAAAAGCTGAAGAATTATTCAACTCAATGACTGCCGCAACTCCCGAATCAAGATATGGCCTCGGAATAGTGGCAATTACAAAGGGCGAATATGACAAGGCCGTCAATTTCTTCGGAAATGAAGCTTCCAATAACCTGGCTCTGGCACAGGTACTGAAAGGCGATGTGAACAGGGCAAAGACAACCCTTGAAAGCCTGACAGGAGAAGCCAAAACGGCTCTCACTTCATACCTGAAAGCTATCGTCGGATCGCGTCTTGATGACAAGGCTTATACTCTGAACGCGCTGAAAGAGGCTGCAAGCCTTAGCCCGGAACTCAGAGCAGCTATGAAAAACGATGTTGAATTTGCAAAATATTTCAGCGACAGTTCATTCTCAGGATTGTTCTAGTAGAGATACTGCTGACTATAAATACATGAGGGCGTTGCTTGCAACGCCCTTTTTATTTACTTCCCATAGCACTATGCCGGCGCTCACAGCTATATTGAACGAATGCTTTGTCCCGAACTGGGGAATTATAACACAATGATCGCAAAGATCCAGCACTTCCTGGCTTACACCCTTTACTTCATGACCGAAAACAAGCGCGTACTTCCTGCTTTGTTCAATGCTCAGATCCTGAAGTTCCACCGCTCCTTCCACCTGTTCAACACCTACTATAATATATCCTTCCTCTTTCAGCTTTCTTAAAGCATCTGTTGTTTTTTCATACCATTCCCATTCAACCGATTCAGTTGCTCCCAGCGCTGTTTTCTGAATATCCCTGTGAGGCGGACGGGGGGTAATGCCACAGAGAAGCACCTTCCAGGTAAGAAAGGCATCGGCGGTACGGAATACCGAGCCTACATTATTATGGCTCCTGACATTATCGAGCACTACGACAAAAGGTGACTTGCCTGATTTTTTATAGTCTTCAATGCTCTTTCTTCCAAGCTCATTGTTATACAGCTTACGCATTCTTTTTTAAGGCTAAATTAGCTAAAATATCCTTTTTTTATCTATATTTCCCTCATAGACAATAAGGCTGAAGAACACGGACCTATAATTCGAGGCAGATGAATGTACATGAGTTCCAGGGAAAATCGATCCTGAAGGCATATAATGTAGATATCCAGCAAGGATTCGTGGCATATAACGCCGAACAGGCAGTGATGGTTGCCATGCAGCTGAAGGAGAAATTCAATCCGGGGTGTTTTGTGGTAAAAGCCCAGATTCATGCCGGTGGCAGGGGTAAGGGAGGAGGTGTCAGGATCGCCCGGTCGGTAGAAGAAGTGGGCACTATAGCCGGACGGATGATAGGAATGACCCTGGTCACTCCACAGACCGGGCCTGCAGGGAAAAAGGTAAATAAAGTATTGATAGCCGCGGATGTCTATTATCCAGGGAAATCGAAACCGATGGAATTCTACATGAGTATCCTGCTGAACAGGCAAAGTGGGAGGTATATGCTGATGTACTCACCCGAAGGCGGGATGGATATTGAACAGGTGGCTGAGAAGGATCCCGACAGCATCTTCACGGAGGAAATATCCCCGTCGATGGGGATACTGCCGTATCAGACCAGAAATATAGCTTTCAATCTTGGACTTTCCGGAGAAGCTTTCGTGAATATGAGGAAGTTTATATATGGCATATACGAGGCATTTGCAGGATGCGATGCTGAACTTCTGGAGATAAATCCTGTTCTTAAAACAAGCGACAACAGGATCCTCGCTGTTGATTGCAAGCTGGTCATTGACGATAATGCCCTTTTCAGGCATCCTGATCTGGCTGCCATGAGAGATTTCGATGAGGAGGATCCGATTGATGTGGAAGCAGGAAAAAGTAACCTGAACTATGTCAAGCTTGATGGAAACGTCGGCTGTATGGTTAACGGTGCAGGCCTTGCTATGGCGACCATGGATATTATTAAGCTTTCAGGAGGCTCACCTGCAAACTTTCTTGACGTCGGTGGCGGAGCCAGTGTCGAAACGGTAAGGGCAGGCTTCAGGATAATCCTCAGTGACCCTGCCGTAAAAACAATTCTTATAAATATTTTCGGAGGGATAGTAAGATGCGACAGGGTGGCCAGGGGTGTTGTCGAAGCTTATAAGACCGCTGGTGAGATAAAGGTTCCGGTGGTGGTACGCTTACAGGGTACCAATGCTGCTGAAGCAAAAGAAATAATAGATAATTCCGGTTTGTCGGTAATTTCGGCAATATCATTCGCGGATGCTGCCGAAGCAGTCAGAAACTCGCTGCTGTAATTGTGAATGGATGATTAATCTCTTTTCTGCCGCCCATTTCCTGTGTGAACCGTCATAGCGGAACTGTTGCACGGGAGGCGGCAGCTTGCCGGACAAATCTTTTCCTTTATTAATAACATTTGTTCGTAACTAAGAACATATTATGCAATAATTTGCGTTTAAAATGAATAAGGATTAACTGTGAATTTCTATATTTGATGCTTAATGGAGATTGAAAGTTAACCTGACTCTTAATCTAATGTTCTTAAATGAGAAGGTTTTTCAGGTGCGTCGCACTTAATTTACCCCGGCGTGTAGCCCTGTTCTCAGTAATAGCAACTGTCGCAACGGTTACACCATCACTGTTAT
Source organism: Bacteroidales bacterium (assembly GCA_034679225.1). GTDB lineage: Bacteria > Bacteroidota > Bacteroidia > Bacteroidales > VadinHA17 > LD21. The sequence goes on from JAXDBC010000086.1 coordinate 4,360, forward strand.
ATGCCGGCAACGGGACAGTGTCAGCCGGATCAGCTTCTGTTTTGTCGGTATCAGTAACAACCTTTGTTCTGACACTGATCGGAGTAATGGCAATCATGGGAATTGTAATACTTGTTTTTTCCGGCAGAATACGGGCTGCGAACAGGAAGCTCAGAGACAGGAACAAGCAGATTGAGGAGATAAACTCCCAGCTTAAGAAGACAAACAAGAACCTTTCACTCGAAAAGGAAAACATCGCTCGCGAGTTTTCATATTCCGAAATGTTTTACAAGAGTCTTATTCATTCAGCTGATGACGGGATCTCATTCTTCGACAGAGACGGTAACCTGAAGTTTGCCAACCTTGCTTTTTATTCCATTATCGGTATGACCAGGGAACAGTACAATGCCATCGGTAATGATTATCTGCTCCACCCCGAGGATACCGAGTATGAAAAACAGAGAACAGAAGCCCTTAGCAAAAATGGATTCTTCGAATATGAGCTGAGGCTGAAACACAAGGACGGACATTTCATAACACTCTCGACAAAATCGGTTACCGTTAAGAATGAAAACGGAGATGTAATCGGCGCACTTACAATTTCGAGGGATATTACAGCCCTTAAGAAGGTGCATGAGGATCTGGTAAAGGCAAATATAGAAGCCGAAGCAAGCAACAGGCTGAAATCGAGTTTCCTGGCTAATATATCACATGAGATTCGTACGCCCCTTAACAGCGTTGTGGGATTTGCCAACCTTCTTCTGGCAAATGATATCACCGACGATATCAAGGAAGAATATATTGAGCATATCAACCATAACAGCGAAAAACTTCTTCAGATCATTGGCGACATAATTGACCTTTCAAGGCTCGAAAGCTCGCAGATAGAGATTACATATGAGGAGGCTTCGGTTAACAACATTGTCAACGAAGTTGTTGAAGACTCAAGAAAAACCATCCGAAGGAATGAAAAACCCATCGTGGTAACCGTTATGAACATGCTCGAGGAAAACGGTGATCTGGTATTCACCGACAGAGTGTGGCTCAAGAGGGTGCTTAACCACCTCATGGACAACGCGGTGAAGTTCACTCTCGAAGGCTCGGTCAGACTGTCGTATTCCAGGGAGAACGACAACCTGGTGTTCAGGGTTAAGGATACCGGAATCGGTATCAACAAGGAAAATCTTGACCATATTTTTGAAGAATTCCGTCAGGAGATCGATGGCCATCACCGTCCCTTTGAAGGACTGGGAGTAGGGCTGACCCTTGCCAGAGAGGTTGTACATAGAATGGGAGGCAGGATCATTGTACAATCAGAAAAAGGTATCGGTTCGGAGTTCAGTTTCTCAATCCCCTACCGTCCCGCCGGAGGAAGCACAAGGCTGAAATCGAGACTCGAGACAGCCGGCATAGAATCGCGGGAAAGTACCGTGAACTGGAGTAACCGTACATGTCTTCTGGTAGATGACAACAAGGACGTGCTTCTTTACCTGAACAGGACCCTTGCAGATACTCGTATCAAAACGCTGACTGCCAGATCGGGTCCCGAAGCTATAGAAATAGTGAAAAAAAATCCCGGCATCGATCTTGTTCTTCTTGATATGCAAATGCCTGAAATGAACGGCATCGAAGCCACCAGGCAGATAAGAAAAATTCGCAAGGATATTCCGATAATTGCACAGACTGCCTTCATCTTTGAAGACGATAAGGATATTATACTCGAGGCAGGATGCGATGCCTGTCTGATAAAACCTATCCGGAAGGATCACCTGCTTACGGTAATGTCGAGTTTCCTGAAGTCGGTCTGATTTCCTGTTTGGTACCGCTCAGCAGCTGATGATGGATAATCATTTCGCAGATATTATTTTGCCCCTGGCGTATAAAGGCCAATTCACTTACGCCATTACTGATGAAATTGCAGGGTCTGTTCGCCGCGGATCAAGAGTTCTTGTCCAGCTCGGAAACAGAAAGCTCTATTCGGGAATTGTAAGCAGGATACACAACACTCCTCCACGCTCAAGGAATATCAGACCTCTGCTCAGTGTTCTGGATCCCGAACCTGCCGTAAATGAGATTCAGCTTAAATTATGGTCATGGATGGCGGAATACTACATGTGTTCTGTCGGGGAGGTGATGAAAGCAGCGCTGCCTTCGGATCTGTGTATCGAAGGCCTTGCAGAGGCACCTGTTACTGAAAAATACAAACCCAGGGAGGAAACTTTCGTCAGGCTTAGAGAACCATTCTCCGAAGAGCGGCTTAATGAAATTCTGGATAGTCTTGCCCGGGCTCCTGTTCAATTGAGAATACTTACTGTTTACCTCGATCTGGCAGGCTATGTTCCCGGGGGATCAATGCAGCCTGTGAGGAAAAATCTTGTTTTAAGGGAAGCCGCGGCTGCACATGGTAGCATTGACGGACTCCTTAAAAAAGGCATTCTCGATCTCTTTGAGATGGAAACAGGCCGGCTTGTTGATTACGACCGACCCCTGGAAGCTCTTAAGGAACTTACATCCGAACAGTTCATGGCTTTAAAGGAGTTACAAAAGATCTTTACTGACAGAAACACTGCGCTTCTTCACGGGGTTACGTCGAGCGGCAAGACGGAACTATACATCCACCTTATTGATGAACAGCTTAAAAAAGGAAAGCAGGTACTTTACCTCCTTCCCGAAATCGCCCTTACAACACAGATAATCCAGCGCCTTCAGAAACACTTCGGACCGCTTACCGGAGTATATCATTCACGCTTCAGCAATGCCGAAAGGGTTGAGATCTGGAACAGGGTGGGAGGGCTTTACAACGCCAGGGATTATAAGCTTGTAATAGGAGCAAGATCAGCCCTGTTCCTGCCTTTCAGGAACCTGGGGCTGGTAATAGTCGATGAGGAGCATGACGGATCGTACAAACAGCAAGACCCGGCACCCAGGTACAATGCACGCGATTCGGCTCTTGTCCTTGCCTCCCTGCACGGAGCCAGGTCGGTTCTCGGCTCGGCATCCCCTTCTATTGAAAGCTACAATAATACGCTTACAGGGAAATACGGACTCGTGGAACTTAAGCAGCGTTACGGATCCGTCAGGCTTCCGCGAATAATACTGGCCGACTCGCGTGAAGCTTACAGGAAGAAACTGATGGTCTCACATTTCACTCCGCAACTGCTTGGGGCAATCGACAATGCCCTGGCAAACAACGAACAGGTTATTCTTTTTCAGAACAGAAGAGGATTCTCTCCTTACCTGGAATGCCCCGAATGCGGCTGGATACCGAAATGTGTGCAGTGCGCTGTCAGCCTCACGTACCATAAGAGAATAGCCAGCATGGTCTGCCACTATTGCGGGTATTCATCTTCCATCCCTTCACATTGCGGGAATTGCGGTTCACCCGGACTTCAAACCCGCGGATTTGGCACAGAGAAGATCGAAGATGAAATAAAGATAGTATTCCCCTCTGCCAGAGTGGCAAGAATGGATCAGGATACAACCAGGGGAAAAAATTCATTTGAAAGAATATTGAGATCACTTGAGGAAGGTCAGACCGATATTCTTATAGGGACGCAGATGATATCAAAGGGACTCGACATTGAGAACCTTACTGTAGTGGGTATCCTGAATGCCGACAACCTTCTTAATTTCCCTGACTTCAGGGCACACGAAAGGAGCTTCCAGCTTATGGAACAGGTCAGCGGAAGAGCAGGAAGGCGGACAAAAACCGGGAAGGTAGTTATCCAGACTTCGGATCCCGGCAACAGGATCATAAGGCTGGTTCTGAATCATGATTACAGAAATATGTTCAAAACCCAGATGGAGGAAAGGAAGGCATTCAACTATCCGCCTTTCTGCAGGATGATAAGGATAAGTGTGAAACACCGCGACATGGCACTGCTCAACGCTTTCTCCGATTTCCTGGCACGGGACCTGAAGGCAGTGTTCGGCAAACGTATCCTGGGACCCGAGTTCCCGCCTGTTTCCCAGGTCCAGCTCTGGTATATCAAAAATATACTTGTTAAACTCGAAAGGGAGAAACCGGCATCCCGGGCCAAAATGCAGATCGCGGGAGCTATTGAAAGGCTGATGAAGGAGAAAGGGGCTTCGTCCCTCAGGATCTCGGTTGATGTCGATCCCTATTGACAGCTATTATTATTTATTGCTGTAAACTTTCAGCAGTTCCCTTACATTATTGTCGGCACTCCATTTTGCCACGATCGTCCCGCGGATTACCTCAGGATCGGGTTTAGCCCCTCCCGGGATCACATCACTGAGGATACGGCTCAAAGCGGCATCATCGTTGACCGGAAAAAGGAAGCCGTTTATACCATGCTGAATCACACTGCTGTGGATCCCTGCAGTCGCGGTGGCAATAGTAAGCACACCGCAGGCCATGGCTTCGAGACAGACAAGGGAGAATCCTTCCGATACTGAGGGTATTATAACAACAGAACTTGCCCTGTAGTATTTTGTTATCTCATCTGTTTCGGGCAGGAAATGAACCTGACTTTCTACATTGTTTTTAATGGCCAACTCGCGAATTTCATTGGCATAAGCTGTGTTGTCGACCCTTCCGACAAGCATCAATCCCCATTCGTGGTTACTTGCAAGCAGCCCGGCAATGGCTTTCATCGCGACGAGTTGTCCTTTCGACGGCCTTATCCGTCCGGCCACGGTTACCAGATTCTTCTGCCCAATACCCGGAATTCCGGTCTTTTCTCCCGGAGCAAATATCTCCGTATCAACACCGTGGGGAATCATTACATTTCTGCAGGGAAGACTTTTTGCCATTCCCGGATTGAGGCTAATGACACTGTCGGCTTTATTCATAAGCCATAGAGTGAAACCTGATGGTTTTGTATCTGAATGCCTCGTGAAGATTAGCCTGAACTTCGCTCCCAGGAGTCTCAGCAGCAATGCAAAGATAATCTCATTGTTACGGTGTGTATGAATAATTGTTCCCCCGCCGGGATAAACAGTTCTGAAAAGGCCCAGGAAGCCAATCTTAGGACTATCGATCCCATACCCGAATACCCGCGCTTCAGCATATCGGTTCATGATCGGGATTATGGTTTCCACACTCCTGGTGACTCCCGTTTTACGTGAATGAAAATGAATATGGATGATCATCGTGCTGGTATCTCATGCAAATGTATTTAATTATGTGCAATAAGGATTGTTTAAACTGATTCCGAATTCACCTGTTGCGGATTGTCATGTATCACTTCTTTTTATAATTTTAGCCCGGGCTGCAATAAGCCGGTTTTAATGTAAGTATTCATTTAATAATGATTTTATGACTCCAGATGAAAAGATACTGACAGCCGATTACCTGGGCAAAACGATTATGGTACCCTGGTTTGCCGCAGCCACGACAGGCAGTTTCAGGGGAAATATCAGAAAGGGGCAGGCAATTGTCAGGGAAACAGAAAAGATCAGGATCTTTCTCGAATTGAGCCGCAGGATTGAAGATCCAGTACTGTTTGACATCGGAGCCTGTTTCGGGACTTACAGCTATATTACCCTGTTCAACCTCCGGCTGAGGGCGGAAGCTTTTGAGCCTTATCCCAAAATGATAGAATACATGAAAGATATAATCCGGCTCAACAATATTCCGAATATCACGGTAAATGAATTTGGCCTTTCCGACAGGGAAAGGAAGTGCGATATGCAGTTCGGATCGGCATTTCAAAGGGCCGAACTGAACCTCAATGTTGGTACTACAAATATCCGGACAGATACAGAAGGGGATTTCCTATTCAGGAGCCTCGACTCATTGAATATTGAGAAGATGGACCTGGTGAAGATCGATGTTGAGGGACATGAAATGGAGGTTCTCGAAGGAGCACGTGAAACACTCAGGAGATGCAGGCCTGCTTACATCCAGATAGAGATACACAATACAAAAAAGGACAGGAAAGAGAGAGTAAGCACTATTCTGGAAAAATACCTGGGCAATGATTACAAAGTCTCACATAACTTTATTAAGTTTCACGGAGACTATTTCTTCAGACGAAAAGATTTTTAACACCCGATATTATGAAACCCACATGTATTGCATACACAAACACGTATCTGTATAATTTTCAATCATGTGGGTTCCCCCGCTTGAGCGGGGCAGGCTATCCGATCTTTAAAATAAAATTATACACGGATGAAAAGTAATTTTGTCTTCCGGATACAGCCGGTGAGTGTGGTTCTTGTTTCTGCATTCCTGCTTATGCTCGTTGCTGCTTCATGCAAAGTTATGGAAACCGCGGAGGAATTTGACCCGGTCGAACTCGTCAATCCGCTTATGGGAACGGATTCTGAATTCAGGCTCTCGACAGGTAATACCTATCCTGCCATTGCCCTGCCATGGGGAATGAATTTCTGGACTCCCCATACACGCGGAATGAATAACGGCTGGGCCTATACCTATGACGATTTCAAGTTAATGGGAATTAAGCAGACTCATCAGCCCAGTCCATGGATAAACGATTATGCCGCATTTTCAATAATGGCCGTGACAGGCAAGCTGAAATACTCCCAGAATGACCGGGCTTCGTGGTTTTCACACAAGGCGGAAGTGGCCAAACCATATTACTATAGTGTCTACCTGGCCGATTACGATGTGACGGCTGAAGTGACGCCCACGGAAAGGGCTGCATTGTTCAGGTTTACATATCCCGAAAGCGATTCCTCCTGGATCATTATTGACGGATTTAACAAGGGCTCTTCGGTAAAAATCATCCCTTCGGAGCGAAAGGTGGTAGGCTGGTGCAGGAATAATCACGGAGGAGTGCCGTCAAATTTCTGTAATTACTTTGTTATAACCTTCGACAGGGACTTCCGCGAACATCATACCTGGAATGGAAACATCCTGAATAGCAATGACCTGGAAGAAGAGGGGGAGCATGTCGGCGCGATCCTCGGATTCAGTACATCAAAAGGAGAAAAAGTGAATATGAGGGTGGCTTCTTCTTTCATCAGCGCGGAGCAGGCTCTTCTTAATCTCGAAAGTGAGACGGGAGGAATGTCGTTTGAGGACATTAAAGTCAGGGCAAAAGATATATGGAACGCGGAGCTGTCAAGGATTAAAGTGGAAGGCGGAACTGATGACCAGATGAGAACATTCTATTCGTGCCTGTACCGTTCGCTTCTCTTCCCGAGGAAATTCTTTGAGAAAAATTCAAAAGGGGATATCGTGCATTACAGCCCGTACAACGGCGAAATACTGCCGGGTTACATGTTTACTGACAATGGTTTCTGGGATACCTTCAGGTCGCAATTCCCTTTCCTTACCCTGATGTATCCGGATCTGAACAGCCAGATAATGCAGGGTCTGGTAAATACCTACCTCGAAAGCGGATGGCTTCCTGAATGGGCCAGCCCGGGGCATCGCGACTGTATGATTGGTTCCAATTCGGCATCGCTTATTGCCGATTCATGGCTCAAGGGCATCAGAGATTATGACATCGAAACGC
>JAXDBC010000087.1:0-3549 GCA_034679225.1 Bacteroidales bacterium
AATGAGAAAGTGTCATCTGAGGAAATCCTTTACTGCAGTGTAAATTCCTGCAAAAACACCGAAAAGCGACAGCACAACAGTAAAAACCGGCTTTTCAAAATTCAGCCACTTATCAAGCTCAATACCCAGAAAAGTCATTACGGCAATGATGACTATCATCTGAAAGGCGAGCCCTGAATATTTACCGAAGTCCTGAAGTGCCTTACTTCCCTGATTTTTCAGACTCTTTTTCTGCTTCTCTCTGTTGTTTTCCGAAGTTTGCTCCTTCATTGTTTTCAGTGTCGCTCATTTTGCAGTTTCCGGTGAATTTTGCACCAGGTTCGATCGACAGCTTGAAGGTCACAATATCTCCCGATATTTTCGAATCAGCTTTTAGAGTAAGAAGCTGGCTGACACAGATCTTTCCGTCGACGTTGCCGGAGACCTCCGAGTTTTTGCAATAGACTTCGCCTTTAACTTTCCCGGTGGGACCAATAACAACCTTCCCCTTGGTTGAAAGATTGCCGGTCAGTAAACCATCAATCCGTATATCACCGTTCGACCTTATATCGCCTGTAATTTCCGTCCCGTTACTAACCAGATTGATTGCTGTATTGTCAGTTTCGTTGTATTTTCCCATGTTTCACCAGAATTATACTTACAAACATAATAACTCACAAATATAAAAACTATTGCAACTTTTGAAACTATTGAAAGCAAAAAACAGGAAAGCAAAAACATGTCAGAACATTATTCTGCATGCCTTTCCCTGAGAGAACAGGTTCCCGGCACAAAAGAGTAATTTACCGCAAGTGCCTGAAGAAAGAAATGAATAAATCCAGGATGGTAATCAGACCGGGTCGTATGCCCATTTAAGGTATATTGATCCCCAGGTAAACCCGCCTCCGAATGCCGCAAGAATCAGCTTGTCGTCTTTCTTAAGCTGCTTTTCGTATTCCCAGAGACACAATGGTATTGTAGCTGCGGTTGTGTTTCCGTAGTTTTCGATATTTACCATTACCTTTTCGGGAGGTAGTCCCATCCTTCTTCCCGTGGCATCAATAATTCTGAGGTTTGCCTGATGTGGAACAAGCCAGGCTATATCTTCAGCCTTAAGATTATTCTTTTCCATAATCTCAACCGCCACTTCGGCCATTTTCACAACAGCGAACTTAAATACGCTCTGCCCTTCCTGGTAGACGTAATGCTCGCGTGCGTCAACGGTTTCGTGAGATGGTGGACGGACCGATCCACCAGCCTTCATATGAAGGAATTTACTTCCGGAGCCATCGACATGGAAGATATAGTCCATTATACCTGTTTCCTCCTCCCCGGGCTCAAGCAGAACTGCTCCCGCTGCATCGCCGAAAAGCGCACAGGTTGTCCGGTCGGTGTAATCGGTTATCGACGACATCTTATCAGCTCCAACGACAATAACCTTTTTATAATTGCCACTCTCGATATAGGCTGCTGCCGTCTGAAGTGCAAAAAGAAAACCCGAGCAGGCAGCACCAAGATCAAAGCTGAATGCATTTTTTATTCCGGCTTTTTCTGAGATGATGTTTGCAGTGGCAGGGAATGCCATATCGGGAGTTATTGTCGCACAGATCAGCAGTTCGACTTCATCGGGAGAGGTCCCGGTTTTTTTCAGAAGCCCGTCAACAGCATTTGCCCCCAGGTCGGAAGTCCCCAGTCCTTCACCTTTTAGTATCCTCCGCTCCTTTATCCCGACACGCTGCATGATCCATTCGTCGGAGGTATCAACCATTCCGGCAAGTTCGTTATTTGTGAGCCGGTATTCCGGTACCCAGGCATGGATTCCGGTTATGGCAGCTCTTTTTTTCCCCATAAGTTAAATAGCTTCAATAATTCTTTGGGCAAGATTTGCTTTCACAACAGCCTCTGTCTGAAGGATCATGTTCATGATAGCCTTCCTTTTTGATATTCCGTGCCCGATAACGACGTTTGCGTTAATACCCACTATCGGGGTACCGCCTATGTTTTCAAAATTGAGACGCTCAAAAAACGGGTGAGTGATGTTTATCTTTCTTGTAAGGGCATATGTCGACTCAGCCTGCTTAAGAACTATATTACCGACAAATCCGTCGCAGACCACAACATCTGTCATGTCTTCATGGAAAAGAGCATGTCCTTCAATGTTCCCGGCAAAATTAAGCCCGGGGTGTTCTTTCATTATCTCGAAGGCCGCCTTTACAGCGGGTGTTCCCTTGGTCTCTTCGGCACCAATGTTAAGAAGACCGACCGTAGGATTCTCTACTCCGTGGACGAATTTTGAATAGAGGCTTCCCAGAATCCCATACTGAAGAAGCACGTCGGGCTTGGAATCAGGATTAAGTCCCACATCAAGTATTACCGAATCGCGCCCGTCGATGCAGGGAAGTATCGTTGCAAGAGCAGGTCTGAAAACACCCGGGATGACGTTTACCGTATAACTGGCTCCCACAAGCATGGCACCAGTGTTTCCGGCACTGCAGAAGCCGTCAAGGTTTTTGTTCTTGAGCATCCCGTAACCCACGGCTATGCTTGAATCCCTTTTCTGCGAAAAAGCCCTGGCGGGATGATCTCCCATCTCAATAACCTGAGTTGTGGGAACAATAGTAAAAACCGAGGGATCGACTTCCATCTCCTTGAATTTGGCAGTGATTATTGCCTCATCGCCGATCAGAACAATTCTGTTGTCAGCCGAAATGCGGTCCAAAGCATCTACCGCGCCCTCAATTACTGCGAGAGGTGCAAAGTCACCTCCCATGACATCAACGCCGATTTTCATAGAAAAACAATCTGATTATCTTAATCAGGCTGTAGCTTTTTTCTCAATTGCCAGCCTTCCCCTGTAAAATCCGCACTCAGGGCAAACCCTGTGATACTGTACCGATGATCCGCAGTTTGAACATGTACCTACTGTAGGAGGAGTAGCTTTGTAATGAGTCCTGCGCTTATCTCTCCTGGTCTTCGAATGTTTGTGTTTGGGATGTGCCATTTTTTCTTCCTTTAATTATCTTCCATTAATTTCCTTAATTCTTCCCATTGTGTATCGGAACCTTTTTCTTTTACAACCAGATGCTGCCTTAGCTTCTGTATCATCAACGGATCGCATCCGCTAACGCCGGCCTCATTGTAAGGATGTATCCTCTTAATTGGAAGGGCCAGATGAATGAATTCATAAAAATACTGGCTCAGATCAAGATGATGTTCATCCCGGGGCAAGGTAATAATTTCAGGATCACCGTCGTCCATTTCCTGCCCATATTTTATAAGAAGCCTGTTTTCACAGACCAGGGGATGATCAAACATCGCGAGACAACGGTCGCAGCATATATTTACTGTCCCCGAGATCTTTACAACAAGGTCGATATGCGATGACCCCTTTTCAAGCTCAGCAAGCACATCGAGCGAACCTTCCTTTATCTCCGACTCTTCAAAGAGGTCAAAAAACGTTTTATCAATCTTATATTCAAACACATGATGGCCAGGCTTAATTCCGGTAACTGGTATGGAGTATTTTCCGGGCATCATCTGTAAATTTTGGACTGCAAAAATATAAATCCT
>JAXDBC010000088.1:0-6815 GCA_034679225.1 Bacteroidales bacterium
ATTGGATCGAGGATGTGGTAATCGACAAATCGGTGAGGGGGAAGGGCTTCGGCAGGGAAATCATTAATTTTGCAATTGAGTTTGCCAGGCAGCAGGGAGCCAGAACTATTGACCTGACATCGAGACCTGCCAGGATCGAGGCAAACGAGTTGTACAAATCCGTCGGCTTCAGGCTCAGGGAAACCAACGCGTACAGATATTATTTCTGAGTATGTCCTGTTCATTTTCCCGGTAATTATCATCATTTTCCTGAGGGTAAACTCATGAACAACATCCCGCGTTAAATGTTCCGCTTTCAACACCGGAACCTGGTTCACATGGAATTTTCAATTATTCTCTGCCGTAAATCCTGCCATAATATAAAACCATTTAATTCTTTATATTTGCTGATTCCGCATCTGTACGGAGTGACAAATAAAACCTGAAATGGAATTCTTACTTGACGGCATAAGCAATATTACCTGGCAGCAGATAGTGATGTGGATTACCGGCTTCATCCTCATCTACCTGGCAATTGACAAGAAGCTTGAACCTCCTTTGCTTCTCCCAATGGGGTTCGGGGCGATTCTGGTGAACCTGCCCCTGTCGGGGGTATTGAACCAGACTCTCCCCGGCATAGGTGAAGTAAGGGGGATTATCGACTGGATGTTCAGTGTCGGTATTGAAGCTTCCGAGGCAATGCCCATCCTGCTCTTTATAGGGATTGGGGCTATGATCGATTTCGGTCCGCTTCTTTCAAATCCCAGGCTTTTGCTCTTCGGGGCGGCAGCCCAGTTTGGGATATTTGCAACCGTGATCATTGCAACACTTCTCGGTTTTGATCTCAGGGACGCTGCATCCATTGGAATAATAGGCGCTGCCGACGGCCCCACCTCGATTCTCGTTTCACAGGTCCTGAAAAGCCAGTACATCGGCCCGATTGCCATTGCCGCGTATTCATACATGGCGCTGGTACCGATAATTCAGCCCTTTGCCATCAAACTCTGCACAACGGAAAAGGAAAGAAAGATAAGGATGAAGTATAATCCTAAGAATGTTTCACCTCTTACCAGAATACTCTTTCCCATCGCGGTCACAATAATTGCCGGCCTGGTTGCGCCTGCCTCAATTGCGCTTGTGGGCTTCCTTATGTTCGGTAACCTGATACGGGAATGCGGAGTGCTCAGATCCTTATCAGAATCAGCCCAGAAGGAACTGGTTAACCTGATCACTCTACTGCTTGGAATAACCATTTCAGCAAGCATGAAGGCAGAGTCGTTCGTTACAGTGCAGACTATTCTTATCATGCTTCTTGGTCTTGTAGCATTTGTTTTTGACACTATTGCAGGCGCCACTTTTGCACGGATACTTAATCTCTTCCTTAAAGAGAAGATAAATCCGATGGTTGGCGCTGCCGGAATATCTGCCTTTCCCATGTCGGCGCGAGTGATTCAGAGGATGGGCCTTGAAGCTGATCCGCAAAACCACCTCCTGATGCATGCCGCGGGCGCCAATGTCTCCGGACAGATCGCGTCGGTTATTGCAGGCGGAGTGGTGATAAGTCTTGTACCGGGATTAATGTAGGAGCTAAATTATGAACACTGATTTTATAAATTCATTGAAACTTGCCGGGATGGGAATGGCAGCAATCTTCCTGGTCATCCTGGTCATCTACTTTTTCGTTCATATATTCCTGAAAATCACGGGCAGGAAGAAAAAAACATAAGAGAGGCACGGATATTGGATATATTCGTATATTTACATATCTGTATATTTGCATTAATAATAAACAAAATACTCACATGGAAGATATAGAAATTTGCCACTGCAACGGTGTAATGAAAAGTGAAATCGTTAAAGCCATCAGGGAAAAAGGGCTTAAGACAGTTGAAGATGTTCAGGATGCCACGGATGCCGGAACCGGATGCGGAGGATGCATCGACGACATTGAAGAAATCCTGAAGGAAGTCAACGGTTAAACCCCGGCACAGGAGTTCATTTTATCTTCACCGGCCTGATCATATTCTCGGGGGCGAGGATTTGGTCGAGTTTTTCCTTTGACAGCAATCCCCTTTCAAGTACCAGCGAATAGACCGACAGGTTCTTTTCAAGGGCGTCTTTGGCTATTGAATTAAGATCCTGGTAATCAATGTACGGAACAAGAGCTGTTATAATACCTATGCTATTCTGGACCAGGTCGCGGCATCGTTCCTCGTTAGCGACGATCCCATCGATGCAACGGTGGCGGAGCGTGTTCATTCCGTTTATCAGCATCTCCACCGATTCAAACAGGCTGTGAACTATCACCGGTTCAAACACATTAAGCTCGAGCTGACCGCCTTCGGAAGCCAGGGTCACTGAAAGGTCATTACCTATCACTTTAAAAGCTATCTGGTTTACAACCTCCGGGATAACCGGATTCACTTTTCCCGGCATTATGGAAGAACCCGGTTGACGCGCGGGAAGGTTGATCTCGTTGAAACCGGCTCTCGGCCCTGATGACAGGAGCCTCAGATCGTTGCATATCTTCGACAGTTTTATTGCAAGCCGTTTAACGGCAGATGAATACATCACGAAGGAGCCGGTGTCCTGGGTTGCCTCCACGAGATTTGGAGCCAGGATCAGATCCAGCCCCGAGATCTCCCTGAGGTATTTCAATACCAGTTCCGAATATCCGGGCTCGGTATTGATCCCTGTGCCTATGGCCGTTGCGCCCATATTGATCTCGAGAAAGAGTTTTGCGCTAAAATTCAGCCTTTCAATTTCTTCCTCGAGTGTAACCGCGTATGCTTCAAATTCCTGCCCGAGAGTCATGGGGACGGCATCCTGAAGCTGGGTTCTTCCCATCTTTATGATATGAGCAAAGTCACTGCCTTTCTTCCTGAACGATGCAACAAGCCTTGTAAGAACCGTTATCAGGTTTTTGTTCGAATTGATCAGGGCTATCTTTACCGCTGTCGGATAAGCGTCGTTTGTCGATTGCGAAAGATTTACATGGTTGTTCGGGTGACAGTATTTGTATTCACCTCTGTTGTGGCCAAGAATCCTAAGTGCACGGTTGGCTATCACCTCGTTGGCATTCATATTGGTCGATGTACCCGCTCCTCCCTGTATCATGTCGACCACAAAGTGATTATGATATTTCCCGTATCTGATCTCCCTGCAGGCAAGTACTATTGCATCTTTTATTCCAGGATCAAGCAGTCCGAGCTCGAAATTGGCTTCAGCGGCCGACTCCTTCACCATAACCAGGGCTTCAATAAGCGTAGGAAAAAAGCTGAGAGTGATCCCCGTGATATTGAAATTCTCCACTGCCCTCAGTGTCTGGATGCCATAATATGATTCGTAGGGCACCTCACGTTCGCCCAGCAGGTCTCTTTCCGTCCTCATCTTTCCGGAAACATACTGTGCGGCAGGGTTCATCATCCTTGTATTGGCATTTCGCATCCTTCTTGAAACGACTCCTGTGATATTGGAGAGCACCTTAAGGGTGGTACCCGCGTTATAGCTGAAGAATTCCCGGTTTACATCCAGAAGGACAGTCTGCCTGATTGCTCTCGAAGATGTTGAATGCACCGATCCCCGGTCGAGAATGCCCTCACCGAGGAAATCCCCCCTGCCGAAAATGGCCAGCCGCACTTCAACACCGTATGAATCCCTCTTAAAGAGTTCAATCTCTCCGTCATAAATAATAAAGATGTCTTCCCTGGGGCTGTTTTCCTTGAACAGTATCTCTCCGGCTTCGCAATATTTTTCAGTGACACTTCGCGAAAGCTGAGCGAGTTCTGCTTCATCGAGATTTCTGAAAAGCTCTATGTTCCTGAGGAAATCGAGGATTGTATTTTCTTTTAACATGGCCATGAACTGAATTAGTTATAATTAAGCGACCGGGAGGCAAAGATATTCCGATTTTCAGACCTCAGCAACTATAATTTGTCATATCCGGGAATTTTTGGTAAGAGGTTCATTCATGATCCTTAATCGAATCAGAAATTGCTCTTTCACGCGAGTGACGCGAGGGAACTCCCGCGGGAGAAAACCAGGCTTAAGAACAGATAATCCTGTCAGCCTGAAATTTTCAGGAATTTTTCCTATTTTGCATTAAGCTAATTGTTGATTTGCAAGTTTTGAAAAATCCCTGAATTATGAGACTGAACTGGACTGTTATCCTGCCACTTATTCTCTTGTCATGTGCCGGAGAACCACGCGGCGCCACGCTGTTGAACCTGAAATGCGAGTACCTTGTCAATCCGGAGGCGATCGATACCGGGGAACCCCGCTTTACCTGGCAAATTGCTTCTGCAGACAGGGGAGTTGAGCAAACGGCATGGATGATCTTTGTTGGCACCGATTCAGCTTCTGTTTCGGCAGGAAAAGGCGATATCTGGGAATCGGGACAAATCAAAGGATCGACGGTGCCGGTTGTTTATTCGGGACCCGGTCTTCTTCCATTCACCAGATATTTCTGGAGCGTCAAAGTCAGGCTCGGCGACGGGAGCTGGACGGAGCTTTCCGAAACAGCTTCTTTCGCAACCGGCTTCATGGACGAAGCAAGCTGGAAAGGACATTGGATAACAGATACTTACGATTTCAACCTGAAACCCGCTCCCTGTTTCAGGAAAGAATTTACTGTCGGCGGAAAGGTCAGATCAGCAATGGCTTACATTGCTGTGGCAGGATTGTATGAAATGAGTATAAACGGGAAAAAGACGGGCGATCACCGTCTCGATCCCATGTACACCCGTTTCGACCGACGGACTCTCTATGTCGCCCACGATGTAACCCGGGAACTGAGGCAGGGAGAGAACGTTATCGGAGTTTTGCTGGGAAACGGCTGGTATAATCACCAGTCAACGGCAGTATGGTACTTCGACAAGGCACCCTGGCGTGCAAGGCCTAAATTCTGCATGGATCTGAGGATCACTTACGAGGATGGCACTGAAGAGACAATCTGCACCGGGCAGGACTGGAAGACGACCCTCTCCCCTGTCATTTTCAACAGCATTTACACTGCCGAACATTATGATGCACGACTGGAGCAGCCCGGATGGGATTCACCCGGATTTGATGATTCAAAATGGGCAAGACCGCTCAATACCGGCGCTCCATCGGCAAACATCACCGTTCAGGCTCTTCATCCTGTGCGCAACGTGGAAAAGATACCTGCAGTCAGCATGACCAGGTTCAGCAACAGGAACTATTTATTTGATTTCGGACGCAACATATCAGGAGTGACAGCCATAAAGGTCAGGGGCGAAGCCGGTACAACCCTCAGGCTCATCCATTCGGAGAGACTTGGTTCCGACGGTCATGCCGACCTCTCAAACATCGATGTGCATTACAGACCGACCGACGACAGCGATCCCTTCCAGACCGACATCGTCATTCTCAGCGGGATCAGGGAGGATGAATTCATGCCCCGATTCAACTACAAGGGCTTTCAGTATGTGGAAGTAGTGTCAGACAAACCGGTTGATATTACCGGCGAAAGCCTTGAAGCATATTTCATGCACAGTGATGTTCCTCCCGTGGGAAGGATCAGCTCCTCGAACAATACCCTCAACAAGACATGGATGGCATCAAACGCCTCCTATCTCTCCAACCTCTTCGGTTATCCCACTGATTGTCCGCAAAGAGAAAAGAACGGCTGGACAGGCGATGCTCATATCAACATTGAAACAGCTCTTTACAATTTCGACGCCATCACCGTTTATGAAAAATGGCTGGCCGATCACCGCGACGAACAGCTTTCAAACGGGGTCCTTCCGGCCATAATACCGACAAGCGGATGGGGCTATCACTGGGCCAACGGACCCGACTGGACCAGCACTATTGCCATCATACCATGGAATATATACCTCTTTTACGGCGATTCCCGTCTTCTGGAGGATTGTTATGACAATATAAAGCGCTACGTCGATCAGATCGACTCCCGTAGTCCCGATGGAATAACCGACTGGGGCCTTGGCGACTGGGTTCCTGTCAAATCGGTTAGCCCGAAAGAACTTACATCCACTGCCTGGTACTATGCCGACGCTGTTATTCTGTCAAAAGCTGCCCGCCTTTTTGGAAAGGATGAGGATGCTGAAAAGTATACACTGCTTTCAGAAAAGATCAGGGATGCTTTCAACAACAAGTTTCTCGACAGCTCTACCGGCATCTACGGCAAAGGTCTTCAGACAGAGCTCAGCGTTCCGCTATACTGGGGACTGGTGCCGGATGATCTTGTTCCGGCCGTTGCCGAAAACCTTGCAAAAAGGGTGACAGCCGACAATGAGCACATCGACGTGGGACTCCTGGGAACCAAGACACTGCTTAACGCCCTAAGCTCCAACGGCTATGCCGATCTGGCGTATAAGGTTGCCTCACAGGAGGATTTTCCTTCATGGGGATGGTGGATAGTAAACGGAGCAACAACCTTTTACGAAAACTGGCCTCTCGATGCAAAAAGCGATATTTCGATGAACCACATAATGTTCGGAGAGATTAATGCCTGGTATTACAAGGCCCTGGGAGGGATTTTCCCCGACGAAGCCGCCCCCGGTTTCAAGAATGTGATTCTGAAACCAAACTTTGTTGAAGGTCTTGACAGTTTCAGTGCCGGGCATGACGGACCTTACGGGAAGATAGTCTCAGAATGGCAGAGATCTGAAGGCAGCATCACATATCATGTTTCAATCCCGGCAAACAGTAACGCCACACTGTACATCCGTTCCGGGAATGTTACAACAGCCGGTGAGGATGTGGCCAGAGCCCCGGGGGTCGAAAAAGTCAAAAAAACTGACAAAGGACTGAAAATAACCCTTAAAGCGGGAGATTACGATTTTACAGTAAAC
>JAXDBC010000089.1:0-10304 GCA_034679225.1 Bacteroidales bacterium
AATGAAGTCGATATAGTTATCGGGCGTCTTGCTGAAATGAGGATCATTGACAAGAAAACCGGAATCGCTCTTACAACACATACAGTACCTTACGGATCGAAACTGTATATCAAACCCGGACAGGAAGTTGAGAAGGGTAAGCTGATATGCGAATGGGATCCTTTCAATGCCGTTATCATTTCCGAACTCAGCGGAAAGGTCGTGTACGAACACCTTGTTGAAGGTATTACCTACAGGGAGGAATCTGACGAACAGACCGGATTCAAGGAAAAGGTCATCATCGAGAGCAGAGACAAAACCAGGAATCCTGCAGTTAATATTGTCGGCCGCGACAACGAGATGATGAGGGTTTACAACCTGCCGGTGGGCGCTCACCTGGTTATCGAATCAGGCAGGATGGTTGAGGCAGGCGAAGTAATCGCCAAAATCCCGAGAGCTGTAGGAAAATCGGGCGATATAACGGGAGGTCTGCCTAGGGTAACAGAATTGTTCGAGGCGCGTAACCCTTCCAACCCGGCAATAGTTTCTGAAATCGATGGAGAGGTAAGCTTTGGCAAGATAAAGAGAGGAAACAGGGAAATAGTGATCAAGTCAAAAACAGACGAGATAAAGAAATACCTCGTTCCGCTCTCAAAACAGATACTTGTTCAGGAAAACGACTATGTGAGAGCCGGTGTTCCGCTTTCTGACGGCGCGATCACTCCGGCGGATATCCTTGCCATCAAGGGCCCCACGAAAGTACAGGAGTATATTGTCAATGAAATACAGGAGGTTTACAGGCTCCAGGGCGTGAAGATTAACGACAAACACTTTGAGATCATAGTCCGCCAGATGATGAGAAAGGTGGAGATTGTTGATCCGGGTGATACTAAGTTCCTTGAACGTCAGGTTGTTGATAAACTGGAGTTCATGGATGAGAACGACTGGATCTATGGCAAAAAGTATATTGTCGAGGCCGGAGACTCTCAGACCTTGCGCCCGGGTATGATTGTAACTGCCAGAAAGCTGAGGGATGAAAACTCGGTACTGAAGCGTCGCGACCTGAAGACTGTTGAAGCAAGGGATGCCGTTCCTGCAACATCAAACCAGGTACTTCAGGGTATCACCAGGGCAGCACTCCAGACAAACAGCTTCTTCTCGGCAGCTTCATTCCAGGAGACTACCAAGGTACTCAACGAAGCAGCTATCCTTGGAAAGGTTGACAGGCTTGAAGGACTGAAGGAAAACGTTATTGTCGGGCACCTCATACCCGCGGGAACGGGACAGCGTCAATACAACAGCATTATTGTCGGATCGCTTGAGGAACTTGAGTCTATTACAGATACACCGGTTGAAGCAGAAGAGGAAGTAAGAAAGTAAAACCAATATTTGCATACCATGTCAGATCCTAAGAACCCCAATCAGATCAATATCGAACTGAGTGAGGAAGTGGCTCAGGGAATCTATTCAAACCTGGCAATAATCACACATTCTGAATCAGAATTCGTGATCGACTTTGTGAGGATAATGCCCGGAATCCCGAAAGCTCAGGTGAAGTCAAGGATAGTTCTTACACCCGAGCATGCCTTGAGGCTGGTTGATGCGCTGGACGACAACATAGCCAAATATGAAGCTGCTCATGGCAAGATAAAAGATGTCAAGGGCTCTGCACCTGCTATGCCCCTGACCTTCGGAGGGCCGACGGCACAGGCCTGAGAAGGTATTAACCAAATATACAATAAAGACTCTGATGACCAACTTTAAGGAAGACCTGATCAGGGTTAAGGCTTTTGTGTTTGACATCGACGGGGTCCTTTCACTTCAGACTATAAGCCTTAATGCCCACGGTATGCCTAAGCGTACCGTTAATCTGCGCGATGGCTATGCAATCCAGCTGGCAGTCAGGAAAGGTTACCGCGTGGGTATCATTTCAGGCAGCAACGCGAAGGAATACATCAGAAGACTGAAGAGCCTCGGTGTTACCGATGTTTACCTAAACAGCCGTGTGAAAACCGAACACTTCAATAACTTTTGCGGCAAATATGATATTAAGCCCTCGGATGTGATGTTCATGGGCGACGATATTCCCGATTACGGCGTTATGAAAATTGCCGGTATTCCGGTATGCCCCGCGGATGCAGACAGTGAGATAAAAAATGTTGCATCATATATTTCCGATAAAAAAGGAGGGGAAGGCTGCGTCAGGGATGTGATAGAACAGGTTCTGCGATTGCATAATAAATGGATGGATAAGGATGCATTTAGCTGGTAAAGGATGAAGATGTTTCTGAAGCTTGTTCGCTGGCCCAATCTGCTCATTGCAGCCTTTACAATGATACTGATGCGCTATGCAGTAATAGAGCCGGTTATCAGCAAGATCACCGTTTCGCTTTCCGTAAATCCAAATGAACTGATACCCCTTTCACTCAAGTTCCCCTGGTACGACTTCCTGATTCTGATACTTGCAACTGTCAGCCTTATGGCAGGAGGCTATGTGATTAATGATTACTTCGACATCAAGACCGATCTTCTAAACAGGGGCGAGGTTATTGTCGGTACAAGGATCCCAAGAAGAAAGGCCTTGCTGTGGCATAATATCCTCAACCTGACAGGAGTGACCTGCGGTTTCTACGTCTCCTGGAGAGCCGGTTATTTCTGGATGGGAATACTCTTCCTGATCGTCTCGGGTTTGCTTTACTTCTATTCCGCGAGCTACAAAAGGCAGTTTCTGGTAGGTAACCTTGTGGTGGCGGTACTTACCGCGATGGTACCTCTTCTGGTGGTGCTGTATGAGTGGCCCGCCCTTTACAGATACTATGAAGTAAACGCCGTTTCGTCGCCCGATATAAACATCATCTTTTACTGGGTGGGCGGTTTTGCGCTATTTGCCTTTATAACCACACTCACAAGGGAAATAATCAAGGACATTGAGGATTTTGAAGGCGACCTGGCTTATGGAAGGAATACCGTACCGGTGGTGACAGGTATCCTTACGGCAAGAATTATTGCCATTGTTCTGATTGCCGTTACAATTATCATGCTTTATGTTGTGTGGAAAATGTTCCTGAATGACAATATAACGCTGTTTTATATTTCACTTGCCATTGTCATGCCCCTGATAGTAATTATCCGGATCCTGGCTTCCAGCCCGGGCAGGAGCCGGCTTCACAGGGCAAGCACTCTCATGAAAATAACCCAGTGTACAGGTGTCCTATATTCCGTAATGGTAAAACTGATCCTCGATCTTAAGCTGGTATGATATGCTGATTGATGAACTAAATAAATACAGGATAATACTTGGCTCAAAATCTCCAAGACGGCAGGAACTTCTCAGAGAACTCGGCCTTGAATTCAAGGTTCGGACAAAGGACTGGGAAGAGGATTATCCCTCGTATCTGAAAGGTGCCGGGATTGCTCTTTATGTAGCCGGGAAAAAGGCAGAAGCGTTTTTGCAGGAACTGAAGGACAATGAGATAGTAATAACAGCCGATACTATAGTCTGGTGCGACAACGAGCTGCTTCCAAAACCTTCCGGCAGGGAAGATGCTTTCAGGATAATCCGGAAAATTTCAGGCAATACCCATGAGGTGATAACCGGAGTATGCATTCTTTCATGCCTGAAATCAGTATCTTTCCATTCTGTTACCAAAGTTACTTTCGCTGAACTTACTGATGAAGAAATAGATTATTATATCACTAAATTCAAACCCTGGGACAAAGCTGGTGCATATGGTATCCAGGAATGGATCGGAATTGCCGCGTGCAGCAGGATAGAAGGCTCGTATTTTAATGTGGTCGGCTTGCCGGCCGAACAGGTATATAACGAATTGAAAAAATTTGTATGATGAAGAAAACTCTGCTAACACTCATTATTGTTCTTTCATTCAATTGCGTATTAGCGTCAACACCACCCGATGAAGGGATATGGATTCCCATCCTGATAGAGAAATATAACATCAAACTGATGCAGGAAAAGGGATTCAGGCTGACTGCCGAGGATATTTACAGTGTCAACAAGGCCAGCATGAAAGACGCCATTGTTAACTTTAACGGCGGATGCACGGCTGAATTCATTTCAGGCAGCGGATTGCTTATAACCAATCACCACTGCGGTTACGGCCAGATACAGAATCACTCCACCCTTGAGAACGACTATCTCACGAACGGCTTCTGGGCTATGTCGCGCGAAGATGAACTTCCTAATCCGGGCGTCACGGTAACATTGCTGAAATATATGGAAGACGTGACGGAAAAGGTACTTAAGGATATCAGCGACGATATGCCTGCCGAGGAACGTGATAAGCTTATTTCCTCACGTGTTGCCGATATCCAGGCGAAAGCGGTGAAGGGAACAGACTACAGGGCGGTGGTCAGGCCCTTCTTTATGGGCAACCAGTATTTTCTTTTTGTAAATGAGACCTTCAGGGATGTCAGGCTCGTGGGCGCCCCGCCTTCAGCCATCGGTAAATTCGGCGGAGATACTGACAACTGGGTGTGGCCAAGACATACAGGCGACTTTTCATTGTTCAGGGTTTATGCCGGAAAAGACAATAAACCGGCTGACTATTCTCCGGATAATGTGCCTTATAATCCGGCCTATTACTTCCCGGTGTCGCTGAAGGGTGTTCAGGAGGGTGATTTCACGATGGTGTTCGGATATCCCGGAACCACTTCCGAATATGTGCCGTCATATCATATCGATATGGTTAAAAATCATGTCAACCCTGCAATGGTGAGTATCAGGACCAGTAAGCTTGAGATTATAGACAGGGCCATGGAATCGGATCCTCTTATCAGAATCCAGTATTCATCAAAGAAGGCCGGTATTTCCAATGCATGGAAAAAATGGACAGGTGAGATACAGGGACTTGAAAAAATGAATACCATTGGGAAAAAGCAGGAATTTGAAGCAAGGCTCACGGAATGGATAGAAGCTGATAATCAGAGGAAGCTCAGATATGGTGATATACTGCCGAAATACAGGGAGGTTTATGAAGGCCTTAAGGAATATACGCTCGTGAACAATTACACCGGCGAGGTGTTCAACGGCATTGAGGCAATCGTGCTGGCACGACGCACCAATGAACTCGCATCCCTTTTTCAGGGAGGACAGGCTCCCGACCAAAAGACTGTTGAAAGGACAAGGGAAGTCCTAAGGGCTTATGCTGAAGGATTCTTCAGGAATTACGACAGGGCCACCGACCAGGAACTTTTTTCCTCCCTGCTTAGCCTGTATGGAGAAACACTCGATCGGAAATGGCTTGCACCGGAATATCTGAAGCTTAAGGCGACCGCGGGCGGTGATTTTAAGAGCCTGGCCCCGAAATTCTACGACAGCTCGGTATTTACCGACAAACAGCGCTTTGATTCCTTCATTAGTAGTTTTGGGAAATCGTCCCTGAAAAAGTTGGAAAAAGATCCGTTCTACATGCTGGCGATAGGTGTTTCACGCTTTCTTGGAGAAAACGTTCTTACTGAACTGTCGCGCCTTACAAACGAACGCCAGACGCTGAATAAGCGCTATATGACAGTCCAGATGGAATACGACAGCAACCGGATCTTCTATCCGGATGCAAATTCCACTCTCAGGGTTGCTTTCGGGAATGTAAAGGGATATGAATCCAGGGATGCCGTCTGGTTTAAACCGGTTTCAACCCTGAAAGGGATAATAGAGAAGGATAATCCGGAAATATACGACTATGATGTTCCTGCCAGGCTGAAGGAGCTGTATGCAAACAGGGATTACGGGCGCTATGGCAGCGACGGGGAGATGCCTGTATGTTTTATTGCCAGC
This sequence comes from Bacteroidales bacterium, assembly GCA_034679225.1. Classification (GTDB taxonomy): domain Bacteria; phylum Bacteroidota; class Bacteroidia; order Bacteroidales; family VadinHA17; genus LD21. The sequence continues at coordinate 5,774 of JAXDBC010000089.1, forward strand.
AATCATACCACGGGGGGCAACTCGGGAAGCCCGGTCATCAATGCCGACGGCTTTCTGATAGGAATTAATTTCGACAGGGCCTGGGAAGGCGTAGCCAGCGATATGGCTTTCAATCCTGAACAAAGCCGCAACATCAGCATCGATATTAGATTTGCCCTGTTCATCATTGATAAGTTCGCTGGCGCCGGCTACCTGCTTGATGAAATGACTATAGTTGAATAGTAAATAAAAACCCGGAGATTAGCCGCTCTTTACCTGTTTTGATTTTGAATGAAAGCGGTTAATCTCCGGGTTGGCCTGACGGGCATGGAATCAATATGCCCTGATCCTCTTCAGCTTGTCAGCATATTCCTGATAAACCGCTTCCTGTGCAGCTATCTGCTCCTTTACCTTTTCCTGCATCCTTTCATTCCTGGGAATATCGCCGGTTGCACGGTCAATATTTGAATCGGCCTTGCCTATCTTCTTCTCGGCTTTCTTTATATTTTTCTCTGCAGCCTTTTTGCGCTTTTCAAGCTCCTTTATCTGTTTCGCCAGTTCTTCCTTGGCAGGCCCTTCCTCCATGGTTACCAGCAGGCGGTTCTGCTCCATGATGGAGGCATTGACAGTATTCAGCTCATTGGTCTGAAGCGTGATATTCTCATTCTCAGAAGATATCGTGCTGCTCCCCGACTGAATGCTCTTATGCATCTTCGATTTATCCTTTTCAAGTGATGACAGTTCCTTCTGGAGATCCTTCAGCTTCTTTTCCTCAGCATCAGCCTGACTCTTTGCCACGTCTATATACTTGTTCTTGGCAAATTCCTTTATGTATTCCTGGGCGCTGATGAAAGCCGGGCTTCCCTTTGCACTCTCGACATACTCATCCTTCTTTAATTCAAAGGACGCGAACAACTGAAGCTCCGAGTCGAGCTTGACAAGCTTGCTGTAAACATTGATGTCGCCGGCGTCGATCTTCTTGATTCTGGCTCCGAATATCGACATCTCGCCATTCTCGTTGACTACCTTTGATTTGGTGCCCGATTCGAGCTGCTTGATCCAGTCCTTGAGAACAACATCAAAATCGGCTTCAGGTATGGTCACCGACAAGCAGGGAAGAACAGATTTTCCTATCTGGATCGAATCCTCTGCAAGGATTATGGGCTTCTGTGCATTTACTGCAAGAAAGGGCAGTAAGGCAAAGAACAAAACACTAAATTTTATTTTCATGGTTTTAAGATTTATGACGCGAACTTAACTATTTTCTAAATATCCAAATAAACAGATAAACACATAAACAAAGATAATAAAATATTAAAAACAGTGTCTGTACGCTTTTATGATTGCAAAAACCGGACCGCAAAACCTGCGCCCTGTGCCCTGCGCTAATTGTTAATTGCTCATTGTTAGTTGTTCATTGACAATTGCTATTGTAAGCGTTTTTTTAGTCGACCTTGCGTCTCGCGCCATTTACAAATTGCCAATTGTTTTTTTTAGTCTATCTCTTTGATTTGCTTTTCCAGGGTAGGTATATCTTCTGTAATAGTTCTCCATACAACCTCAACATCTACTCCCAGGTAGTCATGGATGAGCTTGTCTCTCATTCCGGCAATCTCTCGCCAGGGAATTTCGTAGAATATCTGTTTGGTATCAGAAGATATCTTCTTTGATGCTTCTCCGATAATTTCAATGTTTCTGATAACAGCATCCTGTACTAATTCATTGACCGAAAAATCTTTCAATGATAATCCATTGGTGAACTCCTTGATTTTTCTTATACAATCGAGGATGTGCTCGATATATACCAGATCGTCTTTTTCCATTACAGTATGCTAATCAGGTCTTTTTTGATGCTTTTCCGGACTCTCTTGTTTTTAATAGCACCAGTTGTGATCAAATCTACTTTAATTCCAAGTAAATCCGAAAGTTCATTTTCAAGTTTTATTAAAGTTAGCAGTGAAGGTGCTACTTTAAACTTAACAAGGATATCAATATCGCTTTTTCCAGTGGATTCGCCTCTTGCAAATGAACCAAATATTCCTATACTAACAGGCTGATAATCTTTTAAATGACCAAGGATAATATTTTTAACATTCTGTTGGGTCATAATTGTGTTTTATACAAAGCTACTAAAATTACATCATCTGTGGTGCAATTACAAGTTGAAAGTGAAAAGTCGAAAGTTGAAAGTTGAAAGAACGGCACGCGGCTAGCGGTTCGGGATTGATAGTTTGAAGTTCGGAGTTCAAGGTTCAAAGTTGTTAAGTGTAGGCGATAGTGCCGCTTTAGAAGAGACCGCAAGACCGCATGACCGCAAGACCGCATGACCGCAAGACTGCAAGACTGCAAGCCCCTGTGCCCCGTGCCCCGTGCCCCGCGCCCCGTGCTATATTCTGCCCCTGGTTCATAAAAATCGGATTTAAAACGGGATTAGACTTAATTTTTATTACCTTTCAGCGATAATCAGAGCCAATGATCAGGATAATTGCAGATAACAAGATTCCCTTTCTGAAAGGAGTCCTTGAGCCCTGGGCAAGCGTTGAGTATCTTCCCGGCAGTCAGATTGACAGAAATGCTGTCATGGAAGCCGATGCCCTTCTGGTAAGAACCAGGACGAAGTGCAACGCGGAGCTCCTGTCGGGTACGCCGGTTAAATTCATAGGTACGGCCACGATAGGCTTTGACCATATAGACACCCTCTGGTGCGAAGAAAACAATATCCGCTGGACAAACGCCCCTGGTTGCAATTCGTTCTCAGTTATGCAGTATATAGCTTCAGCACTGATGCAGATTTCGTTTGAATTGGAATTGTCGCTAAGCAGGCTTACTTTAGGTATTGTTGGAGTCGGAAACGTGGGATCAAAGGTCATGAAACTGGCCCAGAATCTTGGAATGAAGGTTCTGCTCAATGACCCTCCCCGGCAAAGAAAGGAAAATGACGAAATCTTTGTTGATCTCGACCGGCTTCTCGCGAAATCAGATATTGTCACTCTTCATGTTCCTCTTAACAAAGGAGGTATTGACAATACATTTCACCTGTTTGACAAAAATGTTTTTAACAGGATCAAGGAAGGTTCCTGGCTTATCAATTCCTCAAGGGGGGAGGTGGTCGATACGGATGCGGTCAAGGAAGCCCTTGCAGATGATAAACTGGCAGGAGTCGTTCTCGATGTCTGGGAAAAGGAACCGGAAATCGATATCTCTCTTATGCACATGGCTTTCATTGCCACACCGCACATAGCAGGTTATTCAACCGACGGCAAGGCCAAAGGAACTTCAATGATTGTGAATGAGCTTTGCAGGTTTTTTGACATTCCCCTGAAAGACTGGTTTCCCGCCGATGTCCCTGCTCCTGAAGAACCTCTGCTGGTGATCGACTGTTATGGAAAAAGCCCTGAGGAAATTGCCCGCAGAGCCGTCTTCCATTCATATAATATTATGGAAGATGACGTCAGGCTGAGGTTCGATCCCTCACGTTTTGAAATGCTGCGGGGGAACTACCCGCCGCGACGCGAATTTCCAACTTACTCTGTTGACCTAACGGACTGTCCGGAAAAAGCCAGAACACTCGTCTCATCGCTGGGATTCAGGCTTGTACCATGAGATTCCGACGGGAATCATGTTATAACATTGTTATAACGGAACGGCACGCGGTTAAAAGTAGAAAGTTAAAAGTAGAAAGTTAAAAGTAGAAAGTAGAAAGAACGCCGCAAGCCGCCCGCAGCTGGCCGTTCTTCCGCCCTTCGCCCTGTGCTCTGCGCCCTGTGCCATTCTTTCGCCCCTGTCAGGGCTTTACATTATAAGGGGCATCCAGCCTCCGGTTGCACCGGAGGTTATTAAAATTGAACCGCTTCACGGTTTCTTTCTTTAACCACTGTCGCGGTTCACCGTACCAGTAACATATCTGCTATAAATATATGTCGTGGATTTTCGTTAAAAGCACTTTCCTGGTTTCTTCCCCGGCATCGACAATCTGTATTAACTCCCTTTCGTAATACATTGTCTTGCGGTCTTGCAGTCTTGCAGTCTTGCAGTCTCTTCGTCTCATATTCCCCGCGTTTTGCACATTTTTTTAAAAAAATTCAATTTTCCTGTCACATTTTGTAATTTCGATTCGTATATATGTTGTATGATAAACCCGATTCCGGAACTCCTTAAAAATCATTGAAATGAAAAACAACAGAAAACCCCCGGTCTTAATGCTCCTGGCCATTGTTTTAATGGCGTTAATAAGCATACATGGTTGCGGATTGGACGACCCCGCTGATGCCGATTTATTACTTGAAGAACAGATGATAAAAGACGGCACGCACCCGATGCTTGGCTCCTGGAGGCTCTATGCTTTTGTGTCTGCCGACGGAAGTTCTAAAGTTGCCAAACCAACAGTCGAAGAATGCAAAACTTGTTATACCATCGTTATCAAACAGGACAAAACTATCGAAGGAAAACCGACAATTAATGAAATAACCGGTTACTTTGATTTTAAAAACAGTACTATTAAATTGTGGTGGGCTACAGAGGTTTGTACCATTGAACCTGAAGATGAACGCCA
>JAXDBC010000090.1:0-4368 GCA_034679225.1 Bacteroidales bacterium
TCGTTATTTCGGTCCCGGTTTCATACTGGCTGATTTCAAAGTGGATGGAACGATTTGCTTACAAAACAGAAATAAGCTGGTGGATCTTTGTCCTGGCAGCTTTGTCGGCAATCATAATTTCCATACTTACCGTGAGCTGGCAGAGCTGGCGGGCGGCAACAATGAATCCGGTGGAGGCGCTGAGGTATGAATGAGGCTCAGGGCACAGGGCGCTGGGCACAGGGCGCAGAGCACAGAGCACAGAGCACAGGGCGCAGGGCACAGGGCGCAGAGCACAGGGCGCAGAGCACAGAGCACAGAGCACAGAGCACAGAGCACAGGGCACAGGGCACAGGGCACTGGGCGGAAGAACGGCAAGCGGCAAGCGGTACGCGGGAAGAGCATGAAACCTGTAGCCTCGATGTAAGACGAAATACGCAAAAGAAAGGGACCGCAAGACCGCAAGACAATGTATTATGTATTATGTATGATAGGCGATGTGCTGCATTGGAAGGGACTGCAAGACCGCAAGACTGCAAGACTGCAAGACCGCAAGACCTATCCCTGCCCCTAAGCAAAAACCCACCCCAAACTATGGGGGATTTAGGGGTGGATTTCCCCGGGTGGTGGATTTCCCCGGGTGGATTTCAGATGCTATTCAGGCGTGGATAAATAACTTATTTTTGTGAAAATTCTGACACATGAAGGTTTTTAAATTCGGTGGAGCATCCGTAAAAGATGCCCGGGGGATAAGGAACCTGGCTGAAATAACTGCAGGGGAAAAAGATAAGCTTGTTGTTGTGGTTTCAGCTTTCGGCAAAACAACAAACGCACTTGAACAGGTTCTAAAGACATGGATGGCAGGGGATGAGGGCTACAAATCCCTTCTCGACAATATTTACAATTACCACGATTCGGTTGCCCGCGCGCTCTTTCCGGGGGGCAACTCGGCGAAAGGCAGGATCGACAACACATTTGCCTTTCTGAGAGAATATCTTGAGTCGGCGAAAAAAGATGGCTATGATTTTAATTATGACCAGATTGTATCGTACGGGGAGATATGGTCCACTATTATTGTCGCCGAATACCTTAGAAAGTCGAAGCTGAATTCCGAATGGATAGACATAAGAGGAAACCTGATAACCGACGACAGGTACCGCGATGCGGATATCCTCTGGAACGAAAGCACGGCAAGAATTAAAAGTGTCTTCAACTTCAGTGACAGGGATATCTTTGTTACCCAGGGATTCATTGGAAGCACCATTGCCGGGAAGACCACCACCCTCGGCAGGGAGGGCTCTGATTATACAGCGGCACTTCTTGCAAATATCCTGGACGCGGAAAAGCTTGTTGTCTGGAAAGATGTACCCGGACTCCTGAATGCTGATCCTAAGTGGTTAGATAACGCTGAACGACTTGAGGAAGTGTCGTACCGCGAGGCCGTCGAAATGACATTCTCCGGGGCAAAGGTGATCCATCCCAAGACAATAAAGCCGCTTCATAACAAAAATATACCCCTCCATGTAAAGTCCTTTATCTCTCCCAAAGAGAAAGGAACGGTGATTGTTCCCGAAACAAGCTTCAGACATGGATTTCCGGTTTATGTGAAAAAGGAAAACCAGATCATGGTATCCTTCCTCCCGAAAGATTTTTCCTTCGCGATGGGAGAAAATCTGAACAGGGTTTTCTACCTTTTTATAAAGCACGGGATAAAGGTGAACATTGTGGAAGCCAGCGCTGTAAGCATCGATGTATGCCTCGATGACGACAGGATAAGGGTTGAATCGCTTATAAATGACCTGGCTGATGAATTCTCGGCAGTATATAACGAGAACGTGGAAATGCTTTCTATCCGTCATTATACACCGGAAGCAATAGAAAGGATAACATCGGGAAGGGAAATACTCCTTGAGCAAAGGACAAGGAACAACGTCAGGTTTGTTGTGAGGTAAAGCTCGAGGGGAGAATTACCTGTCAAAGATTAATCTCTGTCCCCTGCTGCCCTCATTGATGGTACCATGATCATACACGATGGTGCCGTTTACCATCGTCATCACAACCTTCGACCTGAATGTTTCGCCCTCAAGAGGCGACCATCCGCATTTGTACAATATGTTTCCGGATGAAACGGTCCAGGGATTGTCGGGATTGACAAGGCAAAGATCAGCTTTGAAGCCTTCCCTGATAAAGCCCCTCTCCTTTATATTATATATGATTGCCGGGTTGTGGCACATCTTTTCCACTATGGTTTCGACCGGTATAAACTTGCGGTGCCAGAGCTCAAGCATGGCGACCAGTGAATGCTGGACAAAGGGAGCTCCCGAGGGGGATTTGAAGTAAGTATTGTTTTTCTCCGCGGTCGTATGAGGGGAATGATCGGTGGCAATGGTATCAATGCTGTCGTTACATAGTCCTTTCAGCAGCGCTTCCCTGTCGAACCTGGTCTTTATCGCCGGATTCAGTTTGACCAGCATTCCCTTCTTGTCGTAAGCGGTCTCGTCAAACCACAGATGATGAAGACAGGCTTCAGCGCTGATTCTTTTATCTCCTGCCTTAAGATCGCTTTCGAGGAGTTTCAGTTCATCGGCCGTGGAGAGATGCAGGATATGAAGACGTGTTCCGTATTCCCTTGCAAGCAAAACAGCATAAGCAGACGAACGGTAACACGCTTCGCGGCTTCTGATACAGGGATGAAATGAAACAGGCACTTCGTCCCCGTACTTCTCAAAATATACGGAGCTGTTCTTCTTTATAAGCGATTCAGATTCACAGTGGCATGCCAGCGGTATTGAAGCTTTTGAGAAAAGCTCCCTGAGCACGGGTTCATCACTGACCAGCATGTTGCCGGTCGATGAGCCCATGAAAAGCTTTATTCCGCATACCAGTGAAGGATCGGCATCCAGCACTTCTCCCAGGTTGCTGTTGGTGGCACCTATATAAAAGGAGTAATTGGCAAGCGACTTTTCCGAGGCAACTGCATGTTTTTCACGGATAAGCTCATTGCTTGTTGTCTGTGGAATGGTGTTAGGCATGTCCATGAAAGAAGTCACTCCCCCTGCAATGGCAGCCCTTGATTCAGTGAAGATATCCGCCTTATGGGTCAGGCCAGGCTCCCTGAAATGAACATGTTCGTCAATCACCCCGGGCATAAGGAGAAGCCCGCCGGCATCAATTGTTGTTGCCTGACCGGGTATTCTTCCCGTCAAAGGGGGGCCCGTGTATGTTATATGCTCATCTTCGACTATGACATCTCCCCTGTAGACGATGCCTTCGTTTACTATACTAGCGTTTCTTATTACTTTTATCATGAGTTCTTCCTGTACCTGGAAAACCAGCTCATAATCTTCATCCTGAGGACTCCCCAGAGAGCTTCGTTGAAGATGCCGCCCGACATCTTTGACGTTCCGAGCCTGCGGTCGGTAAATATAATAGGTATCTCAACAATTTTATAGCCAAGCTTGAAAGCCGTGAATTTCATTTCTATCTGGAAGCAGTAACCCTTCGATCTTATCCTGTAGGGTCTGATGCTTTCGATAACCTCTTTCCGGTAGCAGATAAAACCTGCAGTGGCGTCCATTATCTTCATCCGGGTTATCATTCTTACATAAACCGACGCGAAGTACGACATAAGCACTCTCGAAAGAGGCCAGTTGACCACGTTGACACCGCTGATATATCTCGACCCGATAGCCACATCGGCCCCGTCGCGGTCGCAGGCATTGAAAAGCCTGACCAGGTCTTCGGGATTGTGAGAGAAGTCGGCATCCATCTCGTATATGAAGCTATATCCCCTCTCGAGCGACCATTTGAATCCCGCTCTGTATGCCGTTCCGAGCCCGAGTTTGCCCGGCCGCTCAATAAGATGGACATTGGGGAACGAGGGCATGAGCTTCTTTACCATTGCCGCGGTGCCGTCGGGCGAGTTGTCGTCTATTATAAGAACATCGAAGGGGACTGGCAGCTCAGCTATCGCTTTAATAAGCAGTTCGATATTCTCTTTTTCGTTGTAGGTGGGTATGATGACGACATTCAGCATGAAACAGAAATATCAGCGAAAATACATTTTTCATTTGATTGGCAGGGCCTTGAGTGATTAATTTCTCGAATCAAGTGTTTTTTTTATTTTTTTATTTGCAGGATTATAAGGAAGCGTTATCTTTGACGTCCCAAAAGTAACCCGTCTTCAAGAACTGAAACCGGGGTACATGAATCGGGATGAATTTAGTTCTTTGACAGATTGAAGCATCAACCAGGCGAGATGAAATATCTCGCTTAGTAACTTGTTAGTATAACAGAATTGAGCAGGATACGTGATGGGTCTTTGAAGACATATAAGATTTATTTATACAATGAAGAGTTTGATCCTGGCTCAGGATGAACGCTAGCGGG
>JAXDBC010000091.1:0-8183 GCA_034679225.1 Bacteroidales bacterium
ACAGCTCCATAAAGTGAATCGAGCTTCCCGGTTATTGTTATCTCTGCATTCTCCAGGAAGAACTGTGTCCTCATCCTGGAATCCCTGACGGAAAGCAATACCATTTCAGGATAAGTGACAGAACCGCCCTTCATCTTAAATGATCCCTTGTAAGCCATAGCCGAATCAAGGTCTACCATGACGCCGGCTTCTCTTTTCTGAAGCAGGAACATAACACTGTCGGCTCCCTCAATCTTGCCGTTTATTACATAATGCGGTCCGGATGAACATGCGGCTACGATGGCAGCCAATAATGCAAAGCTGAATATCTTCTTCATCTGCGAGTGTTTTGATTTTTAATTAATCCCTTTATTAACAACCTTCTGAACTCGCGCAAAGATATGAATTATTGTGAAGTCAAATTATTTTTTGAAATATTTATCAAGAAGGATCTCAGCGGCCCGGTAAGAAGTTACCAATCCCTTCCCCAGCTCCTTCTCAAGGACAGGGATAAGTGCCTTTACCCTCTCGTCGCTGTAAAACAATGAGCCCAGGCTGTCGGTAATAACATCATGCATCCTTGCGACCGACTGCTGTTTCCTCATTTCTTCAAAATAACCTGTTCCTTCGGTGAACTTAACATAGCCGGTGATCATGTCCCATATCTCCTTTATTCCAGTACCATCGAGAGCAGAGCATGTCAGCGCCAGGGGTTTCCAGCCCGACCGGCCGGCAGGGAAAAGCGAGAGTGCATTCTGGAACATTATCCTCGATGTTTCCGCCGCGAGACGGTTCTGCCCGTCTGCCTTGTTTATTGCAATGGCATCGGCCATCTCCATTATCCCTCTCTTTATCCCCTGTATTTCATCCCCGGTACCGGTAAGCATAAGCAGAAGAAAAAAATCGACCATCGAACGCACCGCGGTTTCCGACTGACCGACACCCACCGTTTCAACTATTATGGTATCAAAACCGGCTGCCTCACAAAGGATTATGGTCTCCCTTGTTTTTCTGGCAACACCGCCGAGGGTCCCGGCTGAAGGTGATGGCCTTATAAAGGCATCGGGGCTGTTTCCAAGCTTTTCCATCCTGGTCTTGTCTCCCAGTATGCTGCCTTTCGATTGCTGACTGCTCGGATCAATTGCAAGTACTGCAACCTTCCGTCCCCTTGAAACGGCATAAAGCCCGAAGGTTTCGATGAATGTGCTCTTGCCTGCCCCGGGAACTCCGGTAATACCTATCCTTACCGACGTGGAACTTTCAGGAAGACATTTTTCAATTATCGAACGCGCGGCTGACTTATGATCGGGAAGAGAACTCTCAACAAGTGTAATAGCCTGACTCAGGATGGCCCGGTTGCCGTCCCGTATTCCCTTAACATATTCATTGACGGAATACTTTTTCCTTTTTTTTACACCCGACGCGAACACGTCAGGATTGATGCTGGGAGGCTGATCAACACCCTCACGTATCTTAAGCGATTTCACTTCTTGGCGGCAAGCTCCTGGTCAACATCGGCATTTATCATAAGCACAACCTCTGAGTTTTTAGGGTCGTTGGTATAGACATAGATCGCCTTGGTTGTCCTGCCCTTGTAACCGCCCGAATTGAAAACGGCCTTTATCGATCCGGTCTCACCCGGTTTGATACCCTGGCCCATGATCCCCTGCTGAATGGCAGTGCAGCCGCAGGATGCCTTAATATGCCTGATGATAAGATCTCTCTTTCCTGTGTTGGTGAATTTGAATTCAACATCATTGGAAGTCGAACCCGGTATCTTGCCCAGATCAACGGTTTTGGAGGCAATATCGAATACCGGCGCCTTATCCATATCATCCTTCGAAAGTCCCGAGAAATCCTCAACAAGATTGGCGCTTACCGCGTAATAAACCTTCTGGTCGACCACATCATTGACCTTAATCCTTATAATGTCAGTTGTATATCCCCATGAGTTGTTTTTGGTAGCATCGTAGCTTCCTTCAATAATACCCTTCTGTCCTGGCTTGAGTGTCTGAGGTGTAGCCTTGAGGGTAATATGCTGGGGCACATTGTCAAACTCTATCTTTGCAGGCTCTTTCGAGGTGTTGATAACCTGCATGGTCCTAATCTTCTTCTCCGTCTTCTTTACATTCGTGAAGGCAAGATGATTGCTCTCAAACCTGACCGGACCGACCGGGAAAATAAATAACTCCTCCACCGTCTTTTCACGGGGAACGACTTCTCCCTTAATCACGAGAACAGTAACCGCCGGTTTCGCATTGGTGTATACCGACAGTGTCTTGTTGAACTGACCTGGCCGGTTCTGAGGATCATAAATAGCCGTGACAACACCTGTGCCCTTTGGAGGAATCGGATTCTTTGTCCATTCCGGGGTGGTACATCCGCAGGAAGCAACTATATTCTGGATAACCAGCGGCTGATTGCCGGTGTTCTGAACGACGAAATCAAACTTCTGACGTCCTGCCTCTTCCCTGAATTTTCCAAAATCATGCTCCGACGCTGAGATCTTCATAACAGGCTGGGCAAGGATAATCATGCCGCTCAATGCAAAAAACACAGTGAAAAAAATCCTCTTCATCTTTCTATACTATTTATTATTGAACCGATTCAAGCTGTATATGCCATGTGGCAATACTAAGAACGAACGAAAACCAGCTTTATTTGAATTATCATCCAAAACCTCACATCAAAGATCAGACCAAAGCTGATCAATATATCAATACTACAAAAATAATAAAGTTTGACCGGGATATTAAGATTGTTAAAGAATATCTTTAGTTTTGCTGACTGACAAAGCCATTTTGGAACAAAATTTGAAGGCAATTAGTCCGTTCCGGGGAATTGGAGTATTAATAATGAGAAAGTTTTTAAGGCTTGTAACTTGTTTTTTTGCATTCATCATCTTCTTCAATGCCGAAGGTCAGTTTTATAATGGCCACCAGATGACATTCGGAAAGAACAGGGTGCAGTATTACGATTATTACTGGCAGTTCTACAGGTTTGACGATTTCGACTGCTATTTCAATGAATATGGCCGCGAAATTGCCCAGTTCACCGCCGATTACGCGATGAAAAAACTCGATGAGATAGAGGATTATTTTGACTATGACCTCGAAAAAAGGCTTATACTCGTCATCTATAACAAGAACAACGAATACAGGCAGTCAAATATCGGGCTGGTGACTTTCGATGAGGAGTCATATAACACCGGCGGGTTCAGCAGGATTATACAGAACAAGGTAATGCTCTATTACGAGGGCGACCATGTATCCTATCAAAAACAAATAGCGGCATCAATAACCGAATCGATCATCAACGAGATGCTGTACAATGCCGATTTCAAGAACAGGATATCAAGCTCGTCCGTGATATACATGCCCGACTGGTATATCAAGGGACTTATCAACTACGTATCATGGGGCTGGGATTACGAAGTTGAGAACAGAGTCAAAGACGGCATTAAATCGGGTAAATACAAGAATATCAACCATCTCGAATTTGATGATGCAGTTTATGCCGGGCAGTCTTTCTGGAGATTCATCGGAAGAAAATACGGGGAAACGCTGATCCCAAACATCATCTACCTTACCAAGGTTTACAAGAACATCGACGACGGCCTCTTTTATGCCACGGGAGTGAAGTTCAAGGACCTGCTTGCCGAATGGAAGGAATACTATGCCGAAGAATTCAAGGACGACAGGAATATGCCCTCCGATGAGGCCGGCAGCATACTCGCGAAATCGAAAAAGGAACAGATCTTCCAGCAGGTCAAAATCAGTCCCGACAGAAAATATATTGCCTGGGTTACAAATGACTGGGGAAAGAAAAGAATATGGCTCTTCGACCAGGCAACAGGAAAAACAAAGGTTATATTCAAGGCAGAACCGAAATACGAACACAAAACTGATACCAAATACCCCGTGATTGCCTGGCATCCCGCCGGAAGCATTCTGACATATTTGAACGAGGAGAAGGCAGGAATGGTAATATACTTCTACCGTACTGAAGAGGAAAAGACAGAACATCGGAATTTCCTCTATTTCGACAAGGTGCTCGACTTCGCATATTCGCCCGAGGGAACAAGGCTTGTTATGTCGGCAGTCAAGGACGGGGTGACGGATATCTATATCCATACGGTTGCATCGGGTACAAATGAACAGATAACACGCGACGTGGCCGATGACCTTAATCCGGTATTCATGAAGAATCATCCGAATACAATCCTGTTTTCATCAAACAGGCTTTCGGATACATTAAGCAATACTGCCGATCCCTTTGAAAAACTCTCCCCGCGCTTCGATCTGTTCAGCTACAACCTCGACAAAAGGGACAATGTTCTTGTACGACTTGCAGAAGAAGGGTATGCAGCAAAATACCAGCCATCGGAAGACAGCGGCGAAGTAATTTCATTCATAGGCGACGGCAACGGGATACTCAACAGGTACACTGCAGTGTTCGACAGCGCTATCAGCTACATCGACACCGCGATGCATTACCGCTACTTCATCAGGTCGGCGCCCGCCACCAACTACGACAGGAACATCCTTAAACAGTCGCTTCCCGGATCGCAGTTTGCTGAAGTGCTGTTCAAGGATAACAGATTCATGCTGAGAAAAGGCAACAGGGATGAAAGGGAAACAATACCGGCAAGCGAGATAAGCCTGACCAATTTCAGGAAGGAACAGAACCTGATGTTCCACAGGGAGGACAGCATAGAAACAATCAGGAAATGGCTGATTGCCGAGGCCAAAAGGCGAAGGGATACCCTCACGAAACCATGGTATGAATATCTTGCCCCGAACGAACCGATAAACATCAATCACTATATCTTTGAAAAGGAGAAACAGAACTACTACGACCTCCAGTGGAGAAAAGATTACATGGACATCGACCTTGACACCGGCAAGATCGACATCCCCCTGATCAGGATATACGAGACCTCATTCTACAACAATTACATTGCAAACCAGATCGACTTCACCTTTCTTAACAACACCTACCAGGTTTTTAACGGGGGTTCGGGATATTACAATCCGGGGATAAACCTTCTTACCCGTTTCGGGATACTCGACCTTTTCGAGGATTACAGGCTCACTGCCGGAGTAAGGTTTGCAGGCGATTTCGACAGCAACGAATATCTGCTTAGCTTCGAAAGCCTCAAGGGGAGATTCGACAAACAGTTTATTTTTCACAGGCAGGCATATTTCAGCCAGGATGAATTCGGATACCTGTACAAAACCCACACCCATAATGCCTACATAGGATATACCATGCCCATTACCCCGGTGCTGGCGCTGAAAGGCACATTGTCGTACAGAAACGACCGCCACGTGATGCTTTCACGCGATTATAACTCGCTTAACGCTGAAAGCATGACAAGGCACTGGGGCGGACTTAAGGGAGAGGTGATATATGACAATACCCGGAAGCGAGCGGTGAATATCTACTTCGGAACAAGATTCAAGGTTTTCGGGGAGTATTACAGGCAGATACCGGAGAAGAAATCCGATATGTTCGTCGTCGGAGGCGATTTCAGACACTACATCCGTGTACACCGCGAACTTATCTGGGCCAACCGCTTTGCAGCAAGCTCCTCATTCGGACCCACCAAACTGGTGTACTATCTCGGCGGTGTCGACAACTGGATGGGATACCTGTTCAACAAGTACGACATGTTCGACCGGTCGATGCCCGTCAGCCCAAATCAGAACTACGGTTTCCAGGCGCTGGCTACCAATATGAGGGGATTCTCCCAGAACATAAGGAACGGAAACAATTTTGCACTTATCAACAGTGAAATACGATGGCCTTTTGTAAGGTATTTTGCAGGTCATCCCCTTAAGTCAAATTTCCTGAACAGCCTCCAGATTGTTGCTTTCGGTGATATAGGTACAGCATGGACGGGACGTGACCCGTGGTCGGGTAAGAACTCCTGGGATACCGAGACATACAGAAACGGCCCCGTGACTGTAGTTGTCGACAGTAACAGGGAACCGATCGTGGCCGGATTCGGAGCCGGGCTCAGGGCACAGCTGCTGGGTTACTTCGTACGGGCCGACTGGGCATGGGGCGTTGAAAACCGCTACATCCTTCCAAGGATATTCTACCTGTCATTCAGTCTCGATTTCTGATTAATCAGGCATCATCTTAGCTTACCGGTAAGAAATATTAAGTTATGAAACCCACATGTATTGCACATACGAACACTTATGTATATAATTCTCAAACATGTGGGTTCCCCCGCTTGAGCGGGGCAGGCTATCCGACCATTAAAATGAATTATATTCGGATGAAACGGCAAAGATTCTTTTACATTTGAAAAATTTCAGATATGTTTGTGTTATCGTTGTATAATTAACTAAAAAAAGATTAAGATGGCTTACAAAATTGGTGACGACTGTACTGCTTGCGGAACCTGCATAGATGAATGCCCGGTGGAAGCAATATCGGAAGGTGAAATCTATAAAATAGATCCGGATGTATGTACCGATTGCGGTTCATGCGCTGAAGTTTGCCCTGTAGAGGCAATTCATCCCGCAGAATAACACTGCAACCTCATTAAAGAAGCCGTCCCAGTTATATTATGAGACGGCTTTTCTAGTCTTGCGGTCGTGCAGTCTTGCAGTCTTGCTGTCTCTTCTAATGCAGCACATCGCCTATAACACATCGCCTATAATACATAATACATAATACATAATACATTGTCCTGCGGTCTCGCAGTCATGCGGTCTCTTCCAATGCGGCATATCGCCTATAATACATCGCCTGTAATACATAATACATTGTCCTGCGGTCCTGCGGTCTTGCGGTCTCTTCTAATGCAGCACATCGCCTATAACACATAATACATAATACATTCTCTTGCGGTCTCTTCCTATGTGTTTATCTGTCAGAAATAAAGCCTAAAACATGTTATAACAATGTTATAACGTAACGGTACGCGGTGCGTGGCACGCGATATTTGATAAACAAATTGAGCAGTAACTTCCATTTGAAGAAGCTTTTCCCCTTTGGGGGAAACGGGAAAGGGGGTGAATGAATGCAGGGAGCTACCGGGAGGGAAAGGGGGTGAGTGAATGCAGGGACGGGATGGAAAGGGGGTGAATAAAAGTAAGAGACTCAGGGTTAAGCGCTTAGTGTCCTTTAAGGTCAAATCCTCATTGTAATAGACCTGCAAGACCTGTCCCCGTGGGATTTTTCTATCAGGCAAATGTCATGGTTTCACAGCTTTGTGATACCTGGTGCCTTTACGGTCTCCGGTTTTTAATAATAACCCTTCCTTTACCAGGAAAGCAAGATCTTTCTTCAGGGTGTTCCGTGAGTATTGTTTCAAAGCTTTTTCTATATCACCTACCTGGGCCGGTTCATTCGCTCCAATATAATCCAGTACCTCTTGCTGACGTTTGTTCAGCGCTGTCTTGAGCTTACTGTAAGTTTCGTATTTGGCCTCCAGTCTTTCTGTTAAGGTGATCAGACACTGCATAAAAAACAGCACCCAGGCGTCGATCCTTTCATTGTCTTTATAACGATCCTTCTGCCCTGCAACAAGTACCCGGTAGTATTCATCCTTTCGGGATTCAATAACATTCTCAAAAGAGACATACTGGACGAACTGATAATCCAGCTTCATCAATAAAAGCGTGGTAAGCAGCCTTGACAGGCGACCATTGCCATCTTTATATGGATGGATTGATAAGAACTCATATACAAACCCGGCAATGATAACCAGTGGATGCATATCCCGTTTATCCAGCCTCTCATGCAACCACTCCAGGAGCTGTTGCATTTCCAATGGAGTTAAATGTGGTGGTGTGGTATCAAAAATCACCCTCTGGGTGCCATCCGGATAATTCGCAACAACCTTGTTCGTGGTTGTTTTATATTTTCCCCTGTGTGACTGATCCTTTTCACTGTGTTTTAACAGTATGCCATGCAGCTGATGGATGTAACGTTCCGTTAATTCAATATCGGCGTGGTTATCCAGGATGAGTGCAAGGGCATCATAATAACCGGCTACTTCCTGCTGATCTCTTGATTCAAAACGGGTAATCCTTAACGATGAAAGTATCTTTTCAACCTCCTGGTCGGTGAGCATAGCACCCTCGATACGTGTTGAAGATCCTGTGCTCTCTATTGTTGCTATCTTCCGGAGTTCCTTAAGGTACTGGCTCTGTAGATTCTCTCTGGTTTTCCAAATACCCTTA